>CACYCJ010000074.1 GCA_902772925.1 uncultured Lachnospiraceae bacterium | reverse complement strand
TGATGTGCCTATTTCATATGATATGGTGAAGGTTAAAGATTCCTACGGTATAGTTTATGAGATGATAGATGCAGTAACTCTTGCAAAGGAGTTAAATGACCATCTTGAAAATGAAGATGAATATGTGAGACAATATACCGATTTGATGAAGTATATAAATAAAATCGAGATCGGTAAGGATGTATTCACGAATGTGAAAAGTGATTATTTGAGTAAGCTTAAGAACCTGGAGGGTAAGAATTCAACCTCTCGTGATGTAACGGAAAAAATGTATAAATTGATTGAAGCAGCTCCGGATGAGGATTTCTTTATACATGATGATTACAATCCGAAGAATATTCTGTATAAAGACGGAGAGCTGATACTTATTGATTTCGGAAGAAGCTCATATGGGCATCCTGTATTTGAATTTATGGGATTTGGCGCATTTTATATATTAGCCGGTGTAATGGATGATGATTATACAATTAAGTCTGTGGGAATGAAAAAGGATCAGATAATCCGAACCTGGGAGAAGTTCCTGCGGCTTTATTTCCCGGATGCCGATGAGGAAAGGCTGGAGAAGATAGAGAATGTATGTCTTTGCTATTCTTCAATCAGAGCATGGATCATGGCTTCCCTTCTTCCCGTTAAATGTGAGCCCGCGCTCAGGTTTTGCGCGGAGAACTTTATGAAATACTATGAAGCGGGCGGTAAGGATACCGAAATTTTAAACTGTATCACGGAATAAAATCGGGAATAAAATCAGAAATAAACTTTCAGGAAGGGACGATGGTATTATGAAAAAAGCAATAGTTACCGGCGGCGAAAGCGGTATCGGACGAGGAATCGTAAGGGCGCTTGCAAAGGAAGGCTACACGATAGCGTCATCATATTTTATTGATGAGAATAATGCGAAAAAAGTAAAAGAGGAGATAGAAGCAGAGGGTGGGAAAATTGCCTTTTTCAAGGCGGATCTTTCCGATAAGGACAGACCTCATACATTTTTTAAGGAGGCTGTGGAATATCTCGGCGGACTGGATCTTCTTGTAAATAATGCGGCAGCCAGCATTCCCGAGTCGCTTCAGGAGCTTAAGGATGAGCATACGGATTTCGTGCTTTCGCTATCGCTCAGAGCTTATATCGTTCTTATGCATGAAGCGGCTGCTTATATGAGAGATAACGATATAAAGGGCAATATCATAAATATCACATCTACAAGGGGTGAGCGTGCTTATCCCAACGCAGGCATTTACGAGGCGGCAAAGGCGGGACTTAGGCAGGCGATACAATGCTTTGCACTGGATGTGGCTCCCTACGGGATCAGGATCAATAATGTTGCGCCGGGTGCTATCAGAGTCAGGACAAAGCAGGAGATAGCAGCAGTAAAGAACCCGACTGTATCTGACTATTACTGGAAGGAAGCATTTAAGGATGTGACTCCCGAAGAGGCGGAGAGTATTCCGGATTTCTGGGATGAGCTTGGTGAATGCATCCCTCTCGGAAGGGCAGGACTTCCCGAGGATATAGCAAATGCGGTCTGCTTCCTTGCATCTGACAAGGCCTCCTATATTACCGGAGTAACGATAAATGTGGACGGCGGACTTATACTTGCCGGAATGCCGGAGAATGGAAAGGCTAAATGGATTTAAATTCAAATGTAAAAAAACCAAACGGAACCTTCGCATATGCCCTGATGATGGGGTTATTCTATATGACGATAAATGCGGTTCTCGGAATGGCTGTAGTATATCTTTCAAGTGCGGGATTTACCAATACATTTATAGGAGTCGTGATCGCGGTATGCAGCTTTTTTGCATCGTTTCTGGTAATACCTCTCGGAAGCGTTACAGATAAGAGCAGGAAATATGATGTGCATCATGTGCTGATGCTGTGCGTGCTCTGCATGGTCATTGCGGCAGCTCTGATAATGCTGGGACTGAGGACCGGCGCTGCCGTCATATTCCTATTCGGGTTTCTTATGACGGTCGTTTCTATGAACAGCCCTCTTCTTAATGCACTCGGAATGCATTTTGAGAACAGAGGCATTTATCTTAATTTCGGAGCTGCGAGAGGCTTCGGCTCTGCAATGTATGCGGTGGCTTCAGTCATTATAAGCAGGCTTGCAAAGGAAGAGGTTTTGGGGCCCGGAGTGATCCCGGTTTCAATACTTATACTTAATGCCGCATTTTTTGCTGTGCTGTTTTTGTTCGGAAATGCAGACAGGTATACAAAGAAAAAAGACGGCAACCCCGGAGAGGCTTCAGCTTCGGAAATGCCTGCGGATGCTCCGGAAGCCGGAAAATCCCTCGGAACATTTGCGTTTATGAAAAAATATCCCTGGCTTGTATTCTTTGTAGCGGCTATGGTCGTACTTTACATACCCTACAACACACTTGCCAATTATATGATAGTGATCGTTGAACCGATGGGCGGTGATGTTGGCGCAATGGGCTGGGTACTCGGCCTCGGCGCGGTATTTGAGATACCGACGATGTTCCTTTTTGCAAAGCTTAAAAGCATATTCAAGGGAGGAAGCCTGATCATATTTGCGGGAATATTCTTTACGGTGAAGACGGTTGCCACCTGGGGCGCATTTTTAAGCGGAAATGTT
>CACYCJ010000073.1 GCA_902772925.1 uncultured Lachnospiraceae bacterium | reverse complement strand
TGTGCCGGCAAGTATATCGTCGTCGGCATCAATGATTTCGCTACAACGGATCCCGATCTTTGCAAAGAGTGGTCTCCTAAGAATAAAGATGTCAGGCCCGAACAGTTCAGGCATTGGTCAGAGGTAAAAGTCTGGTGGCGATGTGATAAAGGTCACGAATGGAAGACTTCAATCAACACCAGAGTTCACGGAGGCATGTGCCCTATATGCGCAAGAGAGCCCGTTATAAGAGGCGTAAATGATCTGGCGACTACAAATCCGGAAGTAATAAAACTTTGGTCAGATAAGAACGGTGAACTTAAACCATCCGATATCAGGGCGACATATAAAAAACAGGTCTGGTGGATATGCCAACAGTGCAGTTTTGAATATCAGGCTCAACCACGAACAGTAATAAAAAAGCTCGGACAGGGTTGTATACGGTGCCAAAGCACGATAGGGAAAAAATGGAAAGGTCTCATGACAGATGAAGAAAGGATCAAGGAGGAATACAGATGACAGATGAAATGAAAAAGCTTTTGAAACTGATGCTTGCAGAAGAAGAAGAAAACGAGGCCGGCCAGAACAGACCGTACTCCAGGAAAACGACCGGGAATCAAATAACCGAACACCCAAAAGCATCTCCCAAGCCCGAAACTTTGGAGGAATACAGAAAAGCTGATATGGAGCGTGCCAGGAAAGAGATGTATACATCTCACGAGTGCGTTAATACCGAAGTTACGGAAGTGCCGCTCTGGGCCAAATATGCACTAACACTTCCGGAAGCTGCCGAATATTTTCACCTGGGTTACAACAAGCTTAGAGAGATCGTTAGGAAAGATAAGTATGCAGAGTATCTGCTCTGGAACGGTGGCAGGGTCTATATAAAAAGAAAGCTCTTCGAAGAATTTCTCAACAGTAAGACTGAGGTCTAAAGGAGGACTTTCACTTTGAGAAAGATCAGAACTGATAACAGAGGCAGAGTACTGCTAAGAAACGAATTTCAGCTCAAAAACGGAAGTTATACTTACCGTTATTTCGATGAGATATCCGGGAAAAGGAAATGCGTTACGAGCTGGCGGCTCCTTCCTGAAGATGAATCCCCGGATCCTGATGACGAACGCGACTGCCTTCGAAACATAGAGATCAAGATTGAAAGCGTACAGAAGAGATACAGAAGAAGACTTCCCAAACCCGGTTATACATTGAATGATTTCTGGGATAAATACCTGTCCCTGAAATGCGAGGTAGCTGAAAGCACTCTCGTCGGTTACATATATACATATAACAGACATATAAGACCGGAGCTCGGAAGCAAATTGGTCACAGCGCTGCATTCAACTGATATCAAGCGATTCTATATAAAGAAGATCGGCGAAGATAACCTTAGCATCTCTTATGTGGATGGAATGTCAAAGATATTGGAACCCATTCTGGAACTCGCAGTCAGTGAAGGTTATATCGATATCAACCCCGCAAAAGGAGTCATTAAAGGATTGAAGCGCCGTAAAGACTGGAATCCGAAAGTAAGGGAATCACTGACTGAAAAACAACAAAAATGTCTTGTGGATTATGTATCGGGATCATTCGAATACAGGTCCTTTCTCCCCTATCTCACGGTATTCTTAGGAACCGGAATGAGATGCGGCGAATTAACAGGTCTCACTTGGGACGACATTGATTTCGACGAGAACGTGATAGACATCAATCATACACTGAACTATAAGCTCGCCCTGAACGGCAGATGCATGTATTACATAACTTATCCAAAGAGCCGGAAAGGAATGCGCAAGATTCCGATGCTCAAAGAGGTTCGAGAGGTCTTTGAACAACTCTACAGACGAAAAGACGATTTCAACAAAGACTACCAACCTGTAGTCGACGGATATACGAATTTTATCTTCCGCGACTTAAGAGGAAACCTCATGAAGTTCGACAGGATCAACAGGATACTCAAAAACATCGTTAACGACTATAACTTCGTAGAGGTGGCTACAGCAACACTTGAGAAACGTGAACCGGAACTGCTGCCGAAGATAACGTGTCACCATCTCAGACACACCTTCTGTACCCGTCTTGTAGAGAACAATGTGAACATCAAGAGTGTTCAATATCTGATGGGACACCGCTATGCCGGAACCACCATGAAGATCTATCTGTCGATCACAGAGAATAAGCATAAGGAAGAAATGGATAAAATTGAGGGAAGGATAAAACTCAAATAATTAAATCAATTCTCGCAATTCATCCAAATATGGTGCAACAATATAATCCGCAATTTCTTTCGTCATTTTTGCATGAAAGCTGCTAATTGAATCCCATTGTGTTTGATCCATAAAGTCCGCATTATCAAGAACAACATCAATAGAACATGAGCGATTATCATCTTTACGATTCCAGCTAATGGGCATAGACATCTTAGACTCTATTTCTTCCTTGTGAGAATAGAGCGCATCAAATAAGCGTTTGTTTTTCTCTT
>CACYCJ010000072.1 GCA_902772925.1 uncultured Lachnospiraceae bacterium | reverse complement strand
TTCGACAACCTTGATGTTTGAATTACGGTAAGCCGACGCTTTTTCAGCCTTGCCCATCAAAGCCGTTTTTTCCTGGAGTTCTGAAGCTTCTTTTACTGCGTCATACAGTTCCTTATACTCATTGGTTCTTCCGTTTTTGCTCTGCATGCTATTAAGGAGAGCTTTCATTTCTTCAGAATAATTCTTGTACTGTTCCGGCTGTACAGTATATAGATTTCTTTTTGCCATTTCTCCAAATTTCAGAGCTATATCAACAGAAGTAGCGGCCTTATCAATCTGAGGATGGGTCTTCAGATCTTCAAGACAGAATAATTCCTTAAAATGCTTTTCTATTGTTTCAATTTTCTTTACATCATACCCTATTCCTGCCGTCTTCAACGCATGTGCCGCCATTACCTTTGAAATGGCATCAATCTTCATTTCCGGAGTTCTGATGATATCCGGAAGAACGGCGTTTGTTGCATACAGATCATACTTTGAAATCTTTCCATTCTTGTTTTTGGGGGCAGCAAGGATTCTCTTCTCCTGAACCGATTTTCTGACCGGAACCTTTTCCGGATCATTTATCGGATTATCATTCAGCTCTGCATCTCTATTATTCACCTTTTCCGGATCAGAAGCCTGAAGAGCCTTTCCCGCTTCCTCAATAATATCCTTTGGCGGCTCCATATCCGGAGCGACCTTTTGGAAATCAACGATTTTTCCGTCCAGACTGCGGGTAGTAAGCTGGTATCTGGTCATAAGGTAGATGGTCGTAACTTTTTTGTCATTTTCAGTAAAGATAACATCTTCTTTACCCATTTTTGTGACATTTTTCAGATACCCTTCGGATGTCATCCGCTTTCCGTTAACAACGAAAGTAAAGTAATCAGATCCTAAGGAACGAAGCTTCGTATATAAAACGTCTCCACCAACCGTGATAAGCCCTTTTTGATCTTTATAGTTTTTAAAAACCTTCTCATAAAGATCAAGCGCCTTGTCATATTCTTCTTTGCTCAACTCGCAGGGATTAAACAGATCGTCCGGATCATTCCTTGCCTTTTTCGAATTGAAACTAAGTGAACAGATATCATTTCTGGATTCATAGATATCTTTTTCCAGCTTGACAAAGCCCGGGATTTCATCCTCCCTCATCCCCTTAAAATGCTTCCTGTCCTCCTCAACAAGAGCCCTTGCAGTCTCTTCCTTTCTCATCTGCGCATCGGTTTTTTCGGGAAGCTTTATTTCATAGTTTTTGTCATTACCGTTTTTGTCTAAACCGTAAACCGTTATTTTACTGTTCTTATCAGCGATCGCATGGATAAACAACGCCTTTTGAAACTTTATTCCCTTATCACTGGAAAAATCAATTTCTTGAACATCCAGGCCCATGCTTTTTCCTATCTCTATGGCATTTGCCTTAAGAGACTTATTATTCACCCGAAAATTATCGGGATCACTGAGATAGCCTGCGTCATCTGAAAAAAGCTTATCAAAAAGGGCTGCCGCCTCATCGATGGTTTTATCTGTTACCGTCTTGTAATATGGAGTTTTCCCTTCTTCATTGAAAAGATTGATCTTAACATCGTAAACAGCCGAAGCAGGACCATTCTTCTTTTTCATTTCCGAAATTCTCGCTTCGGTTTCCCGGGCATTTTTCAAACACTTTTGTAAATACTTTTTATTAAGCTCGTCCCCGGCTTTATGCATTGCAGCCATCAGTTCGTCATCGTTCTTTTCATTTTCATTATTTGCTTCATTTTTGATATTTAACTCATTCAGGTTCAGTTCTTCATGCTCTTTCATAGGTGACCTCCTCAAATATAGAGTGGTTTTTGTTACTGCTGCGCTATCATAGCACAAGGACTGTCACATAACTGTCACACCCCACTCTTCCTGATGGCATCATTCCTCCCGACCAAGTTACTTTCCCCAAATATCTTACATATTGTCGTTATTACAAACTATTTTATTTCTTCCATCGCAGCCCGTACAGTACTCTCGATAGAATTCCCATCTTCGATAACTGTTATATCAGCAT
>CACYCJ010000071.1 GCA_902772925.1 uncultured Lachnospiraceae bacterium | reverse complement strand
TGTCACTTCGTGAACAGTCCGGTCTTTCCGAAAGGGTATTTGATTCAATCCGAGGACTGGGAATACTTGATTCTATTATGAAGGACGATAGCATTACGGAGGTTATGATAAATGGCTTCGATCATATATTTGTAGAAAGAAACGGATGTATAGAACGGATAGCCGATACATTTGAAAGTGAGGAACAGCTTGAAGATACTATACAGAAGATAGTGGGACGTGAAGGCAGAGAGGTTAACAGGTCAAGTCCTATAGTAGACACCAGACTGGCTGATGGCTCACGAGTAAATGTAGTTCTTCCTCCTATAGCTCTCAGTGGTCCGACCATGACGATCAGAAAATTCTCGAAGACTCCCATGTCTGTCGAAGAACTGATAAGAAAGGGTTCGATTACCGGCGATATAGCAAAGGTGCTGAGGCTTCTGGTTACCGCACGATATAACATTTTTGTGTGTGGTGGAACAGGATCGGGGAAGACTACATTTCTGAATGCGCTTTCTGATTTTATACCTAAGGATGAGAGAATAATAACTATAGAGGATTCGGCCGAACTTAAAATTACAGGTGTCAGTAACCTGGTAAGTCTTGAGTCAAGAAATGCAAATGCTGCCGGAAAAGGACGTATTGAGATAAGGGATCTTATCAGATCGTCACTCAGAATGAGACCGGATAGGATAATAGTCGGAGAGGTAAGAGGCAAGGAAGCGCTGGATATGCTTCAGGCGATGAATACAGGCCATGACGGATCTCTTTCAACAGGTCATGCCAATTCATGCGAGGATATGTTTTCCAGATTGGAAACAATGGTTCTTGAGGGCGCGGAGGGACTTCCGCTGGAGGCTATCAGAAGACAGATTTCTTCTTCTATTGACATAATGATACATCTCTCAAGACTCAGGGATCATTCACGCAAGACCATGGAAATATCTGAAGTACTTGGGATTAAGGATGGTAAAATTGAATTAAATCCCATATATGTATTTGAAGAAGATGAATACAGTACCAAGGAAAAAGTAAGTGGATGTCTTAAGAGAACCACAAATGAATTTAAGAATTATACCAAGCTTCATCAGGCCGGAATAGATGCAATTATCTGATTGAAAAGATGAATAATAATTATAGATAGAGAAAGCAGCTCAGCACGCAAAGTGTAAATGAAGAGCTGCTTTTTCTGTTTACTGCAAAAAAAATGCATTTTATCAGCTAAAGTTTTTTTTACGATAAAAAAGAGTATTGTGATAACAGTTTATGAGAAGGAGATTATTACTATGAATATAAAGGTTTTGATATTGGATCATGATAAGAGATATATAGATGGATTATATAACGCTTTCAAAGGAATAGGAGCAGAAAACATTGAACTATATTGCTTGGATACACCGAATGGGTTTTCAAATCTTCTGAGTGTTGTAAATCCAAATCTTTGCGTGATAAGTGAAAAATACACGGAGCTTGTTGAAGAAAACAGGATTGACGGAAATAAGATACTGGTTTTGACATCTGAAAGGAATATAAGTGAATATAAGGGATTTAACGTATTATTCAGGTATCAGAGTGTTCCGGACATCAAGGACAGGCTGCTCAGAACCTTTGATGAAGTTGTAAAAAAAGATATAAAGTATGAATACTCCGGAGGACATGGCAGAGTAGTTTTATTTACCTCTCCTGCAGGTGGTTGCGGAGTGACAAGTGTTGCTGCAGCCTTTGCAATGAGTATGGCTGAGAAGGGTTATAAAACGATATATCTTGAATTAAATATGTTCCAAAGCAGCGGACTTATTTTTAGCGGTGGAGGAAAATTTACATACAGTGATGTTATTTATGCGCTGATTCAGAATCGAAATAATCTCGGGATAAGGCTTTCCAATTATGCTGATGAGGATATAACCGGTGTTAGGTTTTATCATGAAGCGGAGAATCAAAAGGATATGGCGGAGATGAAAGCGGAGGAGACAAAACGACTTATAAATGCATTAAAGGAAGAAAGTGATTTTGAATATATTATTGTTGATATAAATGTGACCGGACAGACGGAATTTGCCGAACTTACGGAGATTTGTGATCGTATTGTAATCGTCAGTGACGGAATGGAAATGAATAATTATAAGGTTGAACATTTTATCGAAGGATATTTAAAATCAGGTACAGGTTCGGAGGGAAAGATGCAGGTTTTCTACAATAGATTCGGAAGTAAAACAGGCAGACATATAGAAAACTTTCCGATTCGCGAAGCAGGAGGAATTAATCGGGTAGAGGACGGCAATGCTATGGAAATAATAAAGTATCTGAAGAGTTCAAATGCTATTGGAGAGATAGGCTTTGAAGGATAAGTCATAGTTAGAACGGAGGAAGTAAGATGAGGTACGGTAATATAGCAAATGAAAATGAGAGATTTGTATGTGTCACCTTTGACAGGGGAGATATGATCGATCCGATATCATATGGAATGGTTACAAACAATTGTATACAGCACCTCCTTTCCGTAGGGTACAGAAGAGAGGGTACAGAGGATGTTTTTTACTATGATGTCAGAGGATATGTAACCCTCGCAGAGTATATAAAAATGAATCATGATATAGATACAATGAAGAGTATATATGCTTCTGTTTGTGACACTGTTTATGAGATAAGTATGTATATGCTGAAGACAGGATCTCTTATATGGGATGATAACTATATTTATATCGAGCCCTTTACAAGAGAAATAAGGTTTATGTTGATTCCATCGGAAGCCGAAGTAATGCCGGATATCGATTTGAGAGTTTTTTTGCTTAAGCTTCACGGTGAATGCAATAATACGGAAGCACTGAACGGGTGGAAAAATGAGGTTGGAAAATATCTGCAAAATGAAAGGGATTTTTCAATACAATACTTCAGGGAATTAATATTCAGAGCAGGAAGTTCCTATGTAAAAAAGAATGAATCTGATTATGGATTTAATCCGGAGGCTGAAACTGCGGTGCTTGATCCGGCAATGACGAATATGCAGGGGGTGGTTGTATCACAGAAAAAAAGCTTTTTGGAAAGACTGTTCCCGGGAAGAGAAAAAAGAAGGAAGAGTAAGAGAAAGAGTGCTGCGGAAAATGCACATATTCAGGCACAGGGATATAACTATTATAACGAGGGTTACGGAGAAACCGTTGTTTTGAAACGAATTTCATAATTGTAAAGGTAACATTATTATGAATAAAGAACGAAGAAACAAAAAGATGAATAATAAGGGCTCTATCATGGTTGAAGCAGCATTGTATTTCCCGATAGTGATAATGGTTGTGACATTGATCATTTTTTTAAATCTTGTACTTCTTACAACTGCCGGCACAAAGGCTGCTGCAAGAGAGGTTGCCGTAGATATATGTGAAAATATAGAAAGAGGCAGCTACAGCGGAACTTGTACAGGTAATCTGAATGCTGACAATAAAAACAGTATGAAACCGGATTATGGTGTAGCACTATCAATGTATCACAGTAGGTTTTATTCGATGTTAAGTGATTATGGAGTGCTTAGCGGGGCCGCTTTTAAATCAGATGTGAGTATTCATAACGGACCGATTCCTCTTGTAATAGTTGAGGGGAGCTATGTAGTAAATGTTCCTGTATTTGTAGGCAAGATGTTCAATGTGAAAAATCAAGGAGAAATAACAATATCAAGGAGCGCTACCGAATATGCCAGGGCAGTCGAACCTTCAAATCTTGTCAGGACGACAGATACACTCCGGGCACTTGATGTACAGACGACATGGAACAGCAGCGGGGAAAGGATGTCGAAGGAAGAATTTATAGGTCATGTTCAGCATGCAATGGCACATGAATAATGTTAAGTATGGTTAGGCAGGTATGATATGAGCATACGAATATGTAAAAAAAGAGAAAAAACATATATATGCAGCCGGAATGCCGATGATAAGGGTTCAGTAACAGTTGAGACGGCTATATCGCTTTCAGTCTTTATCATTGCATTTTTTTCATTGATGTGTCTGGTAAAGTTCATAATTCTCTATGGTTATGTTCAGGACACTGTTACTGACATTGCTATGGAAATATCTGCAGCCGATTATCTGATGACAGACGAAAGAGGACAATATTTAAGTCGATATAAAGAAATGGGTAATATTTTCTATAGTAACAGTACCTATGAAGGAGGCATCGGTGGAGTATATTTTATGATATGGAATCAGGATTTGCAGACCGGAAGTGAGTTGCAAACTGAGTTTTCAAAGCTTCTTTCAGGCAATGAATGGCAGAGCGATGAACTGTTGGAGGGGCTGGGGTTATCCGGAGGAGTACAAGGAATCGATTTCAGTAAAAGCAGATTATATAAGGATTCAAGTGGCGATCCTGTAGTTAATGTTACGGCTGAGTATAATGTTCAAATAGCTTTTTTTAAAAATATCAGGGTAAAGAACAGTGCGACGACAACGACCTGGAAAGCAGAATACGGGGGATCGTATTAGTGTGAACGGAGAGAAGAGTATGATGAAAGCAGATAATAAAAAGGGTTTACATTGTGAAAAGGGTGCAGTGACGGTTTTTTTGTCCTGCATTTTGGTTATTATGATAGTTTTTGAGACCTTTATTATAGATGCGACTAAGGTAATAACGGCGAAGAATATAAGTGATGATGCGGGCAGATTGAGCAGTAATGCAGTTATGACGCATTATAATAAGAAACTGTATCATGGTTATGGACTCTTTGTATTTGACGGAACTGAAGCAGAGTCAACTCAGATTGCTCAAAAGTATTTTAATGAAAACCTTTCTCCTTCAGGAAGCAGTAATGCCCTTGTCAATCCTTTTAATATAAAGGCCTCTGTTAATGTCAGTTATGATCCGACATCAAAGCTTTCAAACAGAGCAGTTTTTGAACATCAGATAATAGATCAGATGAAGTACAGCTATGATTTTACAAAAGAGATAGAATCCGGAGATTTTAACGGTAAATATATGAACATGGATGAGTATTTTGAATGTTTTAATGCCAAGATTGCGTATGATGACAAGCTATATCAGATTTATCTCAGTATGCAGGAAGCAATGGATATACTTCAGAAAAAAAATGGGGAAATAAAGGTTGAGCTTATTCCCAGGGTTATAAAGGAACTGGATGAAACGATAGTATTGGGGAAAGAGCTTCCGGCTCTTTATACGGCTTATGAGAATAGCATTACAAGAATACCCTCTCATTATCAGTCAAAAATGAAAAACTATGGACAGCAGACAAAAAAACTATACAGTGAACAAAAAATTGAAAATATGAAAAAGTATCTTCAAAAAACATATGACGATATTCAGGAAAAGAAAAGAAAGCGGGAAGCAGGTGATACTTCTATAACCGAAGAGGAGCTGGAGAACGTTGAGCTTGATGTTAATAAAATGAACTTTCTGTATAACAATACCATAGCTACATTAAGCAAAGCGCGTATCCACAATTATATATATGCACCGGTTGATATAGATATGCTGGATGGCAATCCCGAAAATTTTTATCTGTTTTCGAATGTAAGTAATCGTACACTTCCGAGTATTTCCAAGTCCGATAATTTCTTCAGAGACATGTATCCGGGAAGGGTAATGTATTATAACGATGATGGGACCGGATCGAACGTATATGGATATCAGCATTACATTTACGGTTATTCAGAAAGAATGTCTACGGTGCTTTATACAACCTTGAGAGCATATAACAATTATCAGAAGGAAAGCAGAAAAACTGTAAAAGAGATAACAGAAATAGCAGCCGGCATCGATGCAGAGGATAATGATCTTTTGATAACGGAATATATTACGAATTTCTTTAATAATATAAGCAACAATATCCTGGGGGAAAACCGTTCGGAATTGATGGGAGTTACATTGAATGGTAATGATCTGCACGGTTCTACGGAATATAATGTTAATTCGGTTAAATCGATGTGTGAAAATGAATATGTTATTACAGGACGTGGAGTTGGACTGGAATGCGGAGATGAAATAAAAAGAATGGTATGGAAAATGCTCTTTACGGAGACCTTTTTTCAGGAGGTTTACTATGATGATATGTATAAAGAAAAGAAAGATGGTCTTATAAACAGGTTCGGTTCAGATAAGATGGCATTTCCTTTCATTTCTGATATGTATACTGTGGGTGAGATATGTGCTGAGACAACTGATATGAGAAATAAGTTCCTTTCACATAAAAAAGGAGAAGGCTACAAATATCTTACATCAGGATATGGTATAGATTATGGCTATGCAAATTATATGGAACTCTTTACGTTTTGTGCACTTAAAAAAAACAGAAATGCCGTTTTTCAGAGAATGCAGACCTTGATTGAGGCAAATATGGTGTACTCCGGTGAAAGCTTTTCTTTTGATTCGGCATATTCC
>CACYCJ010000070.1 GCA_902772925.1 uncultured Lachnospiraceae bacterium | reverse complement strand
ATAGCGGAAAGAAGATACCATCCGATAAATGAAAGGTCGAGAACGAAGGTCTTCCATTTATTGCCCTTCATCATAGCGCATGACTTTTTGATAGCTTCCATCGGTGTAAGATCAGGCTCATCGATCAGGATATAAGGGATCATCATGTATGAGTAGCTCTTTACCAGACCGGGAATGAAGAACAGGCAGAACCAAAGTGCCAGGAACACATCTCTGAGCATCATGGTAAGCATCGATCTCTTATAATTACCGAAGCCTGCCGTAAACTCATGGATCGTAGCATGCTCACTGAGGTTTTTCTTCAGAAATGCATGACAACCTACTTCAAGTATGTTAAGAACAAATACCCTTAACAAAGACCAAACGATAACCGCTATAATGCAATAAGTAGCTATGATAGCAGCTAACTGTTTAAGCTGTTCCGAATCCAACTGTTCAGCAAGGTTCTGTAATGAGCTTGTAGAGCCGGATGAACCGCTCATGGAAGAACCTGTTGTAAGTGCCGTAAGTATCAACGCAGCCAATACGGTTCTCCAATAATTACTCTTAAATGCCGCCTTGCCTTTTTGTTTCAATTCAACTCTAGACCACATTTACTCTCTCCTCCTTTTTCATTGGATTAAAAATCACATCTGCAGTAAATGCAGATACCCTATTATACTATACACTTCGTACTTTTGGAAGATTAATGTGTCGTTTTCCCTTTTATAATGTGCATTCCATTATGTACTCTTCCTCGTTTTCATCCACGGTAACGAATCCGACCTTTTGGTACATTTTCACAGCATAGTTCGCCTTTTGTACGGCAAGCGACGCTTTTCTAAAGCCCTTTTTCTTGAGAAGAGAAAGCATTTCACGCATCATCCGGGTCCCGATGCCCCGTCCGCGATATTCTTTATATAATGAAATCGCAAACGAGGGCGTGTCATCATCAATGTGTCCGTAATCATTCATGATCCTCGTCCACACCGCCCCGACAACCTTGCCGTCATCCTCTGCCACAATGCAATAATCAGCCTCCCCGGTTCCGAAACTTTCATAATAAATCCTAAGCTCAGGCTGAAAGATGATATCACGCGGTGGCGCAGCAACCCCCTCTGGAATAAAGATAGCCTCATACAAAAAATCCTCAAGAAGCATAGTTTCGTTTTCATTCATTTTTCTGATCTGCATAATTTCCTCCAAAATGTGACAGGGGACGGTTCTCTGTCACATCTTTAAAAAAACTGTTGACAACTGTATCGCAGTGCGATAGTATATGTATCGAAGTACGATATATCTAAGTACGATATATCGAAGTAAAATGTATCGAAGTAATATATATCAAGGTGCAATTTAAAGGAGGCTGATAACATGGATGCTCACATCAAAAAAGTATATGTTCCGATGACTGAGACGGGGTTCTACATCCTGCTGTGTCTGAAGGAAGCAAATCACGGTTACGGAATAGTCCAAAAAGTCAAAGAACTGACCGACGGGGACATCGTCCTTACGCCGGGCACAATGTACGGCAGTTTATCAAAAATGGAAAAAGACGGTCTGATCAGTTTTGTCCGGGAGGAAGATAAGCGAAAGATATATCTTATCACCGATCTCGGAAACGAGGTACTGAATATAGAAATGAAAAGGATTGATCGTCTTTACAGAAACATGAAGGAGATGAGTTAAATGAAAAACAATAAAACAGAATTCAAATATTTTACAGTTCCTCAGTATCGTAAGGAAGAAAACTACCTTAGCGATATGAATGAAAAAGGCTGGCGTTTTGTCGGTGTCTCATTTCCCGGACTCTATCATTTTGAAAAATGCGATCCTGCTCCGGCTTCATACAGACTTGACTACAATCAAGAAGGTCAGAGCAACAAGGGCGAATACATTCAGATGTTTAAAGACTGCGGGTGGGATTACATTTGTGATTTCGTAGGCTACAGCTATTTCAGAAAAGACGGACAGGTCGGCGAGGAAAGAGAAGAAATCTTCTGCGACGAAGCATCAAGGCTTGATATGATGAAGCGCGTATTTCAGGGAAGAATCTTCCCCCTTATCATCATATTCACTGCGATCATCCTGCCGCAGCTTTATATGAACACCTCCGGCTATTATGGCAATACCGCCACCGTAACTCATGACATTTTTTCCTTTATTTTCCTGGGTCTTGCATTGCTTTACCTTACCGTTTTCACGGCGACAGGTATCCAATTGTTTGAATTTGAAAAAAAAGTAACCGGAAATGAAACCGGGATCCGCAAAAAATACATCGGCCTGATAGCTCTTGTAGTACTGATTTTAACCGGTGTCGGATTACTCTACTGGTCCTCATATCGTTCGATCTATACCGTGACGGATACCGAAAACGGCTATGTTGTTGCAGCACAGCATCTGAACAAAAGCATAGAAAAGGCATACGACCTGAAAAAAGGAGACACGGTGGAATTCAGGCTTGCAGAAAACTCGGGACGCATTCATCTCAGTCTTGGCAAAGACGGAAAAGAACCGGTATTCTTCGGTGATTTCTTCGAGCCGGTGGTTCATGAGTATACCATCAACGAAGACGGACACTATATCATCGAAGTTTCGGGACGCAGGGCCGAGGGTAGTGCAACGGTTACGATAAAATAATGATACATCAATCAAACTTTATCTTACATTCAACCTTAACAGGTGCCTTCACAAGCTTCGCAAACTCCTCTCCGTCTGAAGGCTTTCCTGCAACGGTTCCGTAGTGTACAGGTATCGCAACTTCAGGCTGCATCTCATTTATGAGCTCTGCAGCCTTTTTTGCGTCCATCGTGTAGGTGCCGCCGATGGGTACGAGGGCTATGTCACATTTTACAGCTCTTGCTTCTTTGGTGGCATCCGTATCGCCGGCAATGTATATCCTCTTTCCGCTTGTCCTTATAATATAGCCTACCCAACCGGCTCCCCTGTTATGGAAAGGCTTCACTATGTTGTATGCGGGATGACACGGGGACGGTTCCAATGTCGTTAAGTTAAGGATTTTATCCCCAACAATTATTAGTATAGTTTAGTTCATGGACTGGTTAT
>CACYCJ010000069.1 GCA_902772925.1 uncultured Lachnospiraceae bacterium | reverse complement strand
GAAATACTAAATCCCCAAAGAACTCTGCTCACATCGTGCTGCAACACGATAAAGAGCCTAATTAAGCGATTGCCGTCTTGCACCACTACAGTCGTTTTTTTTATAACGTTGTTGTCTACTTTTTATTGTCTTTAGTCAGCATAAGTTCACGGATATATTGCTGAAACTCTCTCTCTGCGTTGAAAACTTACTTTCGTCAAACTTAACATTTGCAAGTCGCTCAAACTGACGGATAAAATACATTCCTACAATTTGAAATTTAAGGTCTTTCTGAGAATCTTATGATAATAGTTTCCTCTCTTTCTTTTTACTCCCTATCAATATTGATAGCAGTTTATGGATGATACCGATTGAAAAACTCTTTTTATTGCTTTTCACTTCTTTGTTGACAATGGAAATAGATTGATAAAAACATCTTTTTCTTCCAAATCAAAAAGCTCAGAAAATAGCGGATTGCTATTTTGTTCACCTCTAATCTCCATTTGGCAACCATTATCGGTCTCTACTTGCTCTATAACAATTTGAGTTCTTCGCATAGTTCTTTTTTTCTATTGTAACGATGATATAAATATGTGATATCAGTAACTATTCAGAAATGATTGCATGCAGCCTCCTTCCTATAATGATAGGATGGTATCAATGGCATTAAGCTTCGACTGGTTGTTCTTCCACGCTGTGTCAGCAATGGAAAGTATTGCGAAGAATGCATCCGCTCCAATATCAGACCTGAAAGTCCCTGATATTTTCTGTTTAACTTTCAGTTTTCTGACACCTCTTTCGCTGCTGTTGTTGTCTGAGGGTATCATCGGGTCTCTTAAGAAATTGAAGATGTAGTCCCTGACTTTTGCGAGTTCTTTCCGCAGTCTCTCAAAATCCTCTTTCAGATGTATCAGGTTCTTTTCCTGCAGTCTGTCCATCCTTTCAAGCCAAGATTCTTTGCTGATGACCTCTTCGGGTCTGACATTTCTCTCATAGATGGCCTCACGCAGCAGGCTCTGCATCTGTGCCGACCACTCCTGCTCTTTGTCCAGTTCAGAAAGATATTCCAACTCCAGGGTCACACTTTGAGGTCACACAGTGCCTGGCACTCGGTGTGACCTCAAAGTGAGACAAATTATTACTTCGACATATTATTATTCATAGACAAAGGTACATTTTAAGCTGATATTTCTATTATAACCATTTTCTACATATTTATTAAAATATGCAATTGTCTCATCTGTTTTTGTCAAATAGGTACAATGCTTTGATGTTTTTCCAAATAATCCAGATAAATATGCAATTAATGACACAACTGCTTCAGCATATTTATGCGAATCTATATGATTGTCCTCCGTCTCCATCTGAAAATATAACTCACCCGTATTAGAATTATCACCATAATAAAAATGGCACATCCTCATCTTGTTATATGCTATATTGTTAACAACCGATCTTGCAACATCCTCATTTTCGTAAGTTAATGACACTATTTGGCGACTATTTTCTGTTCCTACCAAATAGCCTGCATCATCGTAAACACAAGTGCTATTACCTATTTGAGAAACATAACCTTTATTATTCAACATAAATCGGTATCTACCACTATAGAAAAGACTGATTTCACATAAATCATAGTCAATTACAGCTACCTCTGATATTTTATCGTTTTGAATCCCATCACCAAAATGCTTTATCTGAAGCACTTTTGACAATCGACCCTTAGAATCATATTCCATTTTTAAATTATAATTGCCTGAGGATAATCCATTATAATTGTTTTCTAATTTTACCACTTCGATATTCAAATAGACCAGTTTCTTTCCTGTTATTACATTAACGCCATCAACTTTTTGAGTATCTTGTCCATCGTCACTTCCACCACAAGAACTACAAACAGAAATCATTACTACTGCAAGCATTAATATGCTCCATTTTGCTACTTTTTTCATAAAACAATTGTTTTTAGGTTATTTACTATAATAATTATGACATAGGGGTCTCTCCCTTGTGTGTTAGATGCCCTCTTCCGTATCCATCAAATCATCTATCCTATGAAGATGCTGTTTCCTGTTTTAATAAGAAACAAGATTTTTCTCAATGACATATACTGCCACAAGACTGTATCATCAGGAACTGCTACAAATGACGGATACTGTTTTATCATCTTTTCTCTTCCAAATAGATCTCACATGTTTCAAAGTTTATTTCCCAGTTTCCGTTCTCAGCAGATTGCCACTTGTATTTATCCGCCATACGATTCCACCATGACTGAAACTTTGTTCCAGTTTCTCCCATGTCCTTCACCAGTTTCTCGTATAACTCGGCATTGTCTGCGGTGAGAATTTTTGCCAGTTCATTCAAACCATTGCGACGTTCGAAGAGCGTTTGAATCTCATTACGCTCTTCGGGTGTCACTTGCCCTATTACTTTCTTTACCATTGACATTCGCTTCTTTTTTCAAAAGGGTCAAAATAATCGATTTCTTTTATTTCTTCTTTTACAGAAAGATGGTTGTCGTGTTTATGGATGCAATTTAACAACTCACGACTTGCATTACGTTCGATATGTGCTATAACGCATTGCTCATGTGAAGGTGTATTCATCTCGCGTGTTGTTTTTTTATTCAGCCATATACATCTTTTACATTGCCAAGCGTCACAATGACGGCATATTGGTGCATAGTCAAGTTGATAGAGTTGTTTATTCTTGATAGAAAACCCAATCTCCAAATCACCAACAAAATCGTTATCGTCATTATAATAAAAGGCTGGACAGATATAGAACTTGCCATTAGGGGCAAGCGCAATACTTGTGTATCCAGCTCCGCAATTATTCATCTCGGATAACATTATTCGGTCTGTTAAGACGTTTACTTGAGGTGTTTCTCCATCTGTATACTTCCGTTCTATCTTCAGAGACAGCCGTTGCAACACCTTTTTATATACCTCGAAATCTTTTTCTGAAAAAGAATCTATATCTGTTAAGATGATATTCAGTCTCTTACTCTTGCCTATCATTTGAGATAATTCTGTTTCCTTTTCAAAAAGTTCCAATCTTCTTAATCTAAAAACAACAGGTATGTCTACATATTCTGAACCAATATTATCCGTTACCCATACATCAGCACCATCTTTCATTGGTTTAATCTTTGTATGGTCTATGCTTTCTATCGCAGCTACATACTCTTTTGGCAATTCATAATTTGGATAAACGAACTGAATAGTGAGATTCTCCATCATGGCAAAACGAATTCCTTGCCTCAGAGTATCTATGTCGATTAACCTCTGTTCTGTGCATGGGTTATCGTAGTGACAGAACGACACGCTTGTATCATCAAGTAATATAATAAGGTATTGTATCATTGTTTAGCAGATTTTGTTGAATACTTCTTTCTTATTTTTCTCGTATTCTTCACGTTTCCCTTCTATCTCCAACTTACGATAGAGTTTGTTCCAATAATAATTATTAGCCCGCACTCTTGCCTTATGCATTTTGCATATAGCTATTGAGCGTTGGTATATCGTGTTCGTATCAGCAGCATCATAATTCTCACCCTGGCACCAGGCACAGCCACTTGCCACTTCACAATCCATACATTTTTGAGGTGATTGGGTACTGCGGTCGAGTGTAAGGAAGGGACGCAACAGATTCTTGTTAATGCCATCTTTTATATTGCCAATAATGCAAGCCTTTTTGCTTCTAAGTGAATACTGTGCAAAACGAGTACATGGATAAAAGTTGCCTGCTGCATCAACAGCTAACATTTTACCTGCCCCACACCAGTTTTGGTTATCTCGTTTAGAGTCTAATGGTTTGCCAATATGTTCAGCAAAGAATGAGCAAGTGTAGTCTTTGTAATAATCTCCTTGAATAATTGTGTCTGCCAATTCTAAAAGCTGTTCTTCAAACAATTTATCATCACCATCTTTCCAAACATCCTCAAACACGCAATTGATATTCACCTCATGGATTCCTAAGGAGTATAGATGCAATACACTCTCTTTGACATAAGGAATGTCTGGTGAACTGATAGTTACTTTTGTTGACGCATTGGGGAACTGACTTAACCAAAGGGGAATATTCTTGACAACACTCTGATATGACCCTTTCTCACTATGCTTATATACACGATTCAAATCATGTTTCTTTTCTGTTCCATCTATTGTTATACCAATACTTAGATGATTGAGATTCTTCTTGATGAATCGTTGCACTTTTTCTTCATGATAGTTGATGCCATTGGTTGAGAACGAAAAACGATATGAATTGAACCAGTGATGGTCTCTTCTAAACATTTCAGTCTTCAAGTAATCGCAAATTCTATCTATAATGTCAATCTCAAGAAAAGGCTCACCTCCAATGAAGTCCCATACTACACTTTCTTCCCTGAATTCATCTTCGCGGTCAAGGATGTAGTCAATGGCTTGCTTGGCGATATCAAAGGACATTCGTTCCCTTTCGTTCTTGCCAACAAGATAACAATACTTACAGGCTAATTGGCAATCTTTTGTAACAATAAAAGTAATTGTCTTAATCATCCCAACTGCAATTGTTTCATTTCATAGTTCCCCTACAAGTTGAAGAACAGCTATTACTACAGTAATCAGCACACTGCGCATAACAGCCTCCACTACATGTACTCGTACAAGTTGTTGTGCAATTTTGGCTACATGCTGCCACACACCCTCCATAACAGCCGGTTTCACATCCGCCAGTGCATCCAGACTGGCATCCTCCTTGACATGACTCAGTACAGCCATTTTTGCATGAGCCGCTACAGTCACTTGAACATGAACCACTGCATCCGCTCTTACATGACCCACTGCACGAACTATAGCAGTTGTTAGCACAAGATGAACAATAGGAACCAGTACTTGAATTAATGCATGATTTCTTACACCCGCCTGAGCAATCTATACAACCTCCATAACCAGAAGACGAAGTTTTGCAGGTGTCATTACATGAGTCACTACATGTGCCTTGGCAACTTGATTTACACCCCCCAGTGCATTCACTACATCCAGAATCAGAGTCATCCTTACTGCAACTAATCATAACGCTTGGCAAAGCCAGTGTACCCAATATCGGAAGAATCGTCTTCACTCCTTGCCTAAAGAATTCTCGTCTTGAAATAGGATTATTCTTTTCCATACTGCATTTAGTAGTTTAATGTTTCAAGTTTCACTATATCACAGGTATTGATAATATATTCTTGAGGTTGAGATTCCTGTAAGTAAATGTCTACTTGAGAAGTACGTACAGCTTTCACTCTTAGCAAGCCATCTGTATCAATCTTGTTAATCGTATTCATTATCAAAAGTTTCTCTTCATCTTCGTTTAACATCAAATCGTGAATAACGTAGATTATATAGGACAAACCATCAATTCTCTCTTCATCTTTCATGTGAACAGCTATAGCGTGATGCGCTCTTACTACAGAACAATATATTCTCTTGACACCATAAGTCTTATATTATTTTCATATAATCTATTTCTTGTAGATTAATTCTTATATTAGTTTTTGTAAACAATAATGAATTTCCTAAGTCAAATCTTTCTAAATCATTGGGGCTTAGTTGTATCTTTGGATATTCTATCCTAGTATTATAAAATTCGACGGCTCGGTCTTTTGTCATTTTCATTAAATCATCATTCTTCATGTTATTTAATTCGTCTCTGCTGAAAATTATACTCATACTTTATTGAATTGATTCAGCTTTATGATACCCAAGTTTAACTATTTACATATTTTGATTTCTTAACTACACAACAAAAAACGTGGGTATCCACCTTCTGCTCATCTACCATCTGAGGCCTACCACAGCCCTATGTGCTGACGAACAGAGAGATACCCACGAACGAATTGCTGATACACCCGAAAGTGTGCATTGAAGGCATGGTTAGCCTTCAAGCACACAACAGGGATACGCATTCAGCATTCCCGTGGCATCATACTCCGCATTGTCTTTGGCACATGTTGACTTGTGGTAATTTCAGATGGTCAATCGACAAAGCATCGTGTGACGCTTTTTTATTATGTAGTGTCCAGTCCTATTACTCCACCCATCTCAATGGGCATCATCGTCAACGAACTGTAGACAGGGACAAAGATACAAAAAAAGTTGGCACATTGTGCATGTTTTTCGAAAAATCTTCATAATTCTTTGATATTTTCAAAAAAAAGTCATATCGAAAAACCTGAAAAGCACGAAAAAGGAAATTCTGGGACGGTTCTCATGATCCACTTCTGGCTCTTTACATAACCCCAGGGTCACACCGCGCCTGTGTGACCTGAGCGGAAATCGCCACGTGGTGAAAGGATGGTTAGAGAGGCTATTGCCAATAGCTTCCTTCTGGAAAATGGTCAAAAACCGTCACAGAAACCGTCAAATTTGACGGAAAATGATAAAGGGAAAGTTCAAAAAAGGTCAGATTTGACCATTTCCGAAGATAAAAATGGTCACAAAAATGGTCACGAGGATGACCAAAAACAGCCAAAAAAACAGCCAAAATTGAAGGTTCCTATATTCCCTGCACCCATTGTAGAGGAGGTTTACAAGGCCATTAAAATGAATTGCAAAGCAAAGTATTCTTGGCTGGCCGACAACCTTGGAGTTAGTGAACGTACTATCCAACGTGCAATTGACGAATTAAAAGAACTGGGATACATCAATAAGGAGCACTCGAAGATTAAGGGCGAATGGCAGTTGTTGAAATAAAAT
>CACYCJ010000068.1 GCA_902772925.1 uncultured Lachnospiraceae bacterium | reverse complement strand
TTTCAGTTGGCGTATTTTGCAGTCATGATGAAAGCACGGCAGTATAATCGTCGGATACTTAACAATGACTGTAAGCCGAATCTTTACGCTATTCAGGAGAGTAATGGGATTAAAAGAAATCAGTTTCGCTTTTTTGGGGGTGATTTGGATGAATCTGGGAAGGAACGTGCCATCACACAGATGACAGATCTTCTTGACACGTTTATAGATGCCAAAGAGTACGGATCGATTTTGGCGGTGGATCAATATGATTGGGATCTGCTTGATCGGTTTGTCTCAAATATGGAGACAATAGTACAATTGAGCTTTGACGCGGTGGGACTGGATGAAACTGCAAGACAGATGAAGCAGATAATATCTCAAGGACAGATTCTTGCGAAGAAGTATCATGTGGCAACCACGAATCCGCCTTATATGCGTGGCTCAGGAATGTCAAATCTCCTCAGCAATTATACAAAGAAGTATTATCCTGACAGCAAAAATGATTTGTTTGCTGTCTTTATAGAAAAATGTGACAGGCTGTTGATTGAAAAAGGTTATCAAGCGATGATAACTCAGCAGTCGTGGATGTTTTTATCGGGGTATGAAAAATTGCGCGAAAAAATGCGCATCAAAAACACAGTAAGTCTGTTACACTTGGGAGCTCATGCTTTTGAAGAAATAGGTGGAGAAGTTGTACAAACAACGACATTTATTATAGCGAACACTAATATTAGACATAGAGTCGGGAAGTACGTTCGACTGATTGGCCCTGCATCTCAGCAAGGAAAAGAAGAGATGTTTTTAGCAAAGAGTAATACGTATTTTGCAAATAACGATACATTTGCTTCCGTTCCTGGAAAGAGAATTGTTTATTGGTTGGGTTCTGATTCGTTGTGGCAACATGACAAGATTTCAAAAACTTTTATTTCTGGAGGGAGAAATAAAACTCACAACAATGAAAAATATGTTCGTGAATGGTGGGAAGTTATCCCTTCTTCAAAGTGGATTCTATATATGAATGGTGGGAATTATAGAAAATGGTATGGCAATTTGCAAGAGGTTGTGGAATGGACTGAGGCCGCGAAACGAGAATATGCTTTGCATGGAGGATTAGTTGATAAAAGAAATTCTGATTCTTATGGAATTTCTTGGAATGGAATCTGCGGTGATTTATATGGTTTCAGACTAAAACCAGCTGGCATACCGTATAGTTCAAGTTCGCCAACAATCGTGAGTCACTCTCATACAGAACCGTACACTATTTTAGGATTCTTAAATACAGTTGTAAGCCATAGTATATTATCTGCACTTAACCCGACTTTGCAGTTGAATGTAGGGGAGGTTCTCGATTCTCCGATAGAATTGCCTGAAGACTGTTCAACAATCGATTTGCTTTCAAAGAAATGCGTTGATGCTGCAAAAGAAGAATGGAATTGTTATGAAACAGCTAAAGATTTTGATTTGCATCCTTTAGTCAGGGAAAGCTTCAAACGTAGCCACAGTAATGTTGACAGCATAACGATTGAAGAATGCTACCGTGCTTGGTCAGATGAATGCGAAAGCCGTTTTGAATTAATCAAAGATAGTGAGGAAGAACTGAACCGTATTTTTATTGATGTTTATGGATTACAAGATGAACTGGTACCCGAGGTAGATGACAAAGATGTAACAGTTCGACGTGCTGATTTTCAGCGAGATATAAAATCTCTATTGTCTTATGCTGTAGGATGCATGTTTGGTCGTTATTCACTTGACATCACGGGTCTTGTCTATGCTGGAGATGATTGGGATGAGAAGAAATACAGTCAGTTTATACCAGATGATGACAATGTTATACCCATCTCTAACGAGGAGTATCTAGAAGATGATATTGTATCCCGTCTTTGTACTTTCCTAAAGGTTGTATTTGGTGAAAGATCGCTTGAAAAAAATTTGGACTATATCGCAAAGGCAGTGGGGAATAAAGGGGATTCCAGTCGAGAGATCATTCGCAATTACTTCTTGACTGATTTCTTCAGGGAGCATTGTAAGACTTATTCCGTAAGTGGTTCCGGTAAGCGACCGATATATTGGCTATTTGATTCTGGAAAGCAGAATGGGTTCAAAGCATTGATTTATCTGCACCGTTATAATGCAGATACCATTGGTAACATCCGTATTGACTATCTACATCGTATGCAACGTATCTATGAGAGCGAAATTGGTCGCATGCAAGATATGATTGACCACAGTACAAATGCACGTGAAGTAGGGAAGGCGACAAAGCGCAGAGATAAGTTGTCAAAACAGCTGAAGGAGTGCCGTGAGTATGACGAGAAGTTGGCTCATCTTGCGCTTTCGCGCATAGAGTTAGATCTGGATGATGGCGTAAAGGTTAATTATCGAAAGCTGCAAACAGCAAATGACGGCAAGTTCTATGAGGTTCTTGCAGATTCAAAAAATATCATGGCTAAGAAATGAGGTAGTAGGTTATGGCAGAGCTTA
>CACYCJ010000067.1 GCA_902772925.1 uncultured Lachnospiraceae bacterium | reverse complement strand
TTGCCCCACCTTCATTACGGAGGTGGGGTGTTTAAATGAAAGGAAGTTTTGATTATGGCATACATATATAAGAATCCAAACCCTCTCAAGAAAAGGGTAGGTGATTGCGTAGTACGCGGCATATCTATTCTCACTGATAAATCTTGGGTTTATTCTTATATATGTATTGTTGTACAAGGATTAAAGATGTATGACATGCCATCTTCTAACGAAGTATGGGGATCGTATTTAAAATCCCTTGGGTATAAAAAATATATTATACCCGACAGTTGCCCAGACTGCTATACGATTAAAGATTTTTGTGATGATCATCAATACGGAAAATTTTTAATAGCGACTGGGAGTCATGTGGTTGCCGTAATAAATGGCGACTACTATGATACTTGGGATTCCGGTAATGAAGTCCCAGTTTATTATTTTGAAAAGAAGGATATATAGTAAACGCTAAGCGTTTATTTATATAAATATTAATTCAAAAGGAGGAATAAGTTATGGCGTTTTATAATCCAACTTATCCCACGAGTAACTACAACTCATATCAAGCGGCCTATTCGCCGCCTCCAACGTTTAGCCCTCCACCTCTACAACCTGACTCTCCAATCATTTGGGTTCAAGGTATAGCTGGTGCAAAGGCGTATCCAGTACAGAATAATAAGATGGTAGTCTTGTTTGATTCTGAGGATAAACGTTTCTTTATTAAATCAACAGACGCAAGTGGTATTCCTCAACCCCTTCGCGTATTTGACTATACAGAAAGTAGTGAGAATAAGCAAGATGTTCCTATCATTGATACCTCTGCATTTATTACTAGGGAAGAATTTAATGAAGCTATTAATTCATTAAAGCAACCTCCAGTAAAGCAGCAGAATAACAATGACAATATACAGAGAAAGGACGGTAATAAACATGGCAAACCCTCTGTATAATGAGAGCATGCAGAAAAGCTTTCAATCCCAGCTTGGGTCATTCATGTCTAACCCGATGGGATTTCTCATGCAACACAAAATCAACATACCTAATCAGTATGCGAACGATCCCTATGGTGCAGTACAATATTTACTGAACAATGGAAAGATGAGCCAAAATAGCTTAAATAGATTTGTTCAAACTGCTCAGCAGATGGGATATAAATTCTGATATCAAGTCGCACCATCCGGAGGTGTGATTTAGATATAACTGATAGTACTATCACTAACCAAAAATAGTTATTGGTAAAAGGAGGACATGAATTATGGCACTTACAGATTCAGAAGGCGGCATGGTAATGCCTGTAGCACCCGCATATGGCGGAGGTTATGGAAACGGCGGATTCGGATGTGATGGATGGTGGGTCATCCTCTTCTTATTCGCAATTATGGGCAACGGCTGGGGCAATGGCTTCGGCGGTAACGGAGGAGATTTCCCGTGGCTCATGAGTGGACAGCAAGGAATTAACACCAATACTACTGGTGGATTCCGTGATGCAATGCTCAACGATAATATCAACTCTATAAGAGAAGGTATTAATGATCTTTCAAGTCAGATCTGCAGCACACAGATGGCTGATATGGAAAGAAGCTTCGCATCTCAGACTGCCACTACTGCTGGTATGACTGCAATCCAAGCACAGCTTTGTCAGGGATTTTCAAATCAGGGAACAGCAATTGCTGACCTGAAGTATACGATCGCTGCTGAAGAGTGTGCAACTCGTTCTGCAAATGCGCAGAACACCCAAACAATAATTGACAAGCTTTGCCAGCTTGAGTTAGATGGCTACAAGAGGGAAAATGATAACCTTAGAAGCCAGCTGAACCTTGCACAGATTCAGAATTCTCAGGCAGCAGAGGTTGATGCTCTTTATAATAGGCTCTCTAGTTGTCCTATTCCTAGTACTCCTGTTTATGGACGTACCCCGATTTTTACTTGCAACAATAGTTGTGGATGTGGGGGCTTTGTAGCATAAGGAGGTGTTACTATGGCAGAATATTTAGCTAATGCATCACAGAATGTTTCACTTAATAATCCCATTCTGTTTACGGCTTCTATTCCATGTAACAAGGGTTATATTTATCATGAAGACGAGACTGGAATTTTTATTCTCCGTGGCATAACTAATAATTGCTTTGCAAGGTATCAGGTTACATACAATGGAAACATTGCGGTTCCTACTGGCGGAGCAGTTACTCCTATAGCTGTTGCTATAACTGTTAACGGGGAACCTCGCCCTACTAGTGAAGCTGTTTTTACACCCCAAGCTGTTGATGAGCTCGGAAACGTTACAAGCACTTGTATTATTACTGTGCCCAGAGGTTGTTGCTTTAGCCTCTCAGTGAGATATGTGGATGCCACTGTCGATAATGCGGCGGTCACCCCGACTCCCACTATAGAAGTACAGAATTCAAATCTTGTAATAGATAGAATAGCATAACAGAAAGGGGGATATTGTGATGAAGAGAGCACTTTATGATCTTTGCGAAAAACTTGAAGGTGATATTAAAAACCTCGCCTCGAAAAATGATATGTCTCCCACCGAACTGGAGCGTGCCTACAAGGCTGTTGATATTATAAAAGATATCAAGACGATTGAGGCTATGGAAGATTATTCCGACGACGGGTACAGTGGACGTAGATACTATGACGACGACATGAAATATGCTCGTAGAGGTCGTAGTTATGACGATATGAGTTATCGCAGAGAACGCGATTCAATGGGTCGCTATGCCGATAGCGGTCATGAGAGCAAAGAAGAGATGATGCGTAAAATCGATGAGATGAAGCGTCAACTTGAATCTATGTAAAATAGTGAGAGGGAGCCTTCGGGCTTCCTCTCTTTATATATATAATTTATACGTATGAAATTATAAAGGAGGTACGGTATGGTAATTAATAGAAAACATGACGCAGAACACGTATCCACTTGGGAAATATTAGGTAAAAGCACCGATGAGAAACCTACCGTTGCAAACGGTGCTAAGGAATCAATTCCCGATATGAGTATCTTTGTTGAGTTTGATACTGGGGATGCGTATTATTATAACTCAAGCACAGACACATGGAATATAGTTGGTGGATGATAACATAGAAAGAAAGGGGGAGTTGTCTCAATGGCGACTACTACTAAGAAAGCCTCTGCGGGCAACACCCGTACGGCAGCAGAGATAAAAAATAAACTTGAGTTTGATGAGATGCTGTTTAAGAAAACACAAGAAACTCTGCTTAAAATTAAGGATCCAAATAAACAAACCATTTCAAGTATCATCGGTAAAGATAGAAAAATGATCCGTGAATATTTGAAAAATCCCGCAAGTAATGAAACTAATTTAATTACAGCGGCTCGTTATTTATTTTACAGGACACAAATATTTTTCAGAATAGTACATTTCTATGCCAACATGTTTGATTTTAGATGTAGACAAGTTGTGCCAGATGTAAGTCTTGTAAAAGAAATAAATGGTAAGAAAATATTAAAGCAATATAATGATACTCTTAATCGACTTGATAAGTATGATATACAGGGGATAATGCTTCCTGCACTTATCAGGATTTTTAGAGAGGATATATTCTATGGAATATTCTATCGTGATGACAGCGGAAGTGTATTGTATCCGCTTGATCCGTCATATTGTAGAATTGACGGTATATATAGTTCTCACGATTTTTCATATGCAGTAGATATGAGTAGATTTAAGAGTTCGTCCCAGCAAGAATTGTTAGAGTGGCTTGGAGATCCCTTGCTTTCTATGTATAGAGAGTATGAAAAAACCAAGGAAAAGTGGCAACATATGGATGATAGATATGCGGCATGTTTTAAGTTCCGCACAGATGATATTGATCATATATTACCACCACTTATGGCTATCTTTCAAGAACTTGCTGCACGTAATGATCGCGCAGATTTACAAGCAATTGCAGATGAACTTAGTATATATAAGCTACTGCTCATACCTATGGAAACTATTAGCGGCAGTAAGCGTAGTGATGATTTTGAAGTATCACCTGAGTTAATGCTTGGTTATTATAATAGAATGCTTGAAGATCTACCTGACTATATTGCAGCTGCATTAATACCGGCTGATGTAGATAAGGATAATGTATTAGACTTCTCTTCTGCTACCTCAGATAATGATGTAGATAGACTAGAACAAAGTGATAAGACACTTCTTGGTACTGCTGGTGGAGGCGCTGTGCTTAATGCAAATATGATAACATCAACTGCTGCATTTAAAGCATGGTTAAAGGCAGAAACTGAATTTGCAATATCTCCTCTTCTTCCTCAGATTCAAGGTTTCACAAATCGTATGCTTAAGTATGATTGTACTAATCCTTGTAAGGTAGAGTATTTTGAAGTTTCTATATATACAAAAGAAGATGTGCAAGCTACACTACTTGAATCTTGTCAGTATGGTTTTAGTAATAGATTGGCATACAATACATTTAACGGTATATCTGAGAAGGCGACAATGGCTATGCAAATTCTTGAGAATGATATATTAGGTTTACCGGATAAAATGATTCCGCTATCTTCTTCTTACACACAAAGTGGTAATGATGAAGGTGGACGCCCCGAAGTTCCTGACGACGAGCTTAGTGGTTCTGGTGAACGCAGTAGAAATGAATGAGGTGAACATTATGGATAAACCGGCATTTATAAAAACTACAGATAAGGAAACTGCGGATAAGTTAATAAAATTAGGATTTACTCTTATTACGCAATTTAATGATGAATACATTTTTGCGAATGACTCTATCACTACTTTTGATAAAAATGACAAGGTAGAGTTCTCAAATATTATGTATGGATGAGGTGCTTAAGATGAAGAAGAAATATCTTACAATCGACGACCTCTATAATTTTTTCAATGAACAAAATAAGGATTTCGTATTTAGTGTAAAGGATAAGGATACCCAGTATATAGTTGTAGCTAATGCAACCATAACGTTTGATGAGAACTCTGACGGGGATCTTCTTCCGGTACACTTACAAGCATGTCACACAGGAGAGAATGTAAATAAATGTAATATCTCCGATGAAGATATGAACGCTGCTCTTCCGTCATTAATTAATAAACCCATACTTGGATTTATCTATAAAGATGATGAAGGAGAATACCAATTCAGATCCCACGACATGCATAAGGAAGATGGGGAAATTGTTTATGATGAAATAATTGTAGGTTATCTTCCTGAATCATGTAATCCTCAAATTAAGTTTGATGAAGAAAAGAAGAAGAATTTTGTAGAGGTTGATGGATATATTGTTGAGAAGTATACAAAGGCCGCTGACATATTGCGCCGTGAGGGCAAGTGTCAAGTCAG
>CACYCJ010000066.1 GCA_902772925.1 uncultured Lachnospiraceae bacterium | reverse complement strand
TACAATAACACTTATCTCATTTGCACCGATAGACGAAAAACTCAGGTTTTTTTCATATTTACTTCTGGCAGTATAAGCGATATTCATGCAATAATCACCCATACGCTCGAAATCGCCTACCGAATTTAAGATTTCCGTCATTACAAGTCGGTCATCTTCGGTAAGTCTCTTCCTGTCAATTCGAATAATATACGATGAAAGCACAGATTCGCATTTATCGATGAAATTCTCATTTTCCTCAAGCTTCGGAAAAAGAGCAGCATCGTAATTATCAATCATACCGGTTGCGATCTTGTAGTTTTCAAAGATAGCATTTCCCATCTTTGAAATGAGCTCTTTGCACTGCTCAAGAGCAACCGTGGGAGTGTTGAGAAGCATATCATCGAGCTTCTCGAATTCCTTATCGGCTTCACTGTTTTCTTCTATCTTGACAATCCTGTTACAAAGCTTTGCAACATGCTGCGAGAAGAACAGCATCAGTACGCTTGTTATAAAATTAAAAAGGAAATGAAATGTTGCTATATTTCCTCTCGTCACTACCTGTGACATAAACGGAAGTCCGATCGTATAATGAACGGAATATATACCGACCATAAAAAGCAGGGCTCCGAAGAGGTTGAACAGCAGATAACCCATTGATACGCTTTTTGCCTTCTTATTTGAACCGATCATTCCTAAAACTATAGGAGTACATTTTCCGAGATTAATACCGATCACCACCGGAATAGTTATGGCATATGTAATGGTTCCCGAAGCGGTAAGCGCCTGAAGAATACCGACCGTTGCATTTGAACTTTGAATTACAATAGTTATCGCAAGTCCCACCAGAAATCCTAAAAGCGGATTTTCAAAGGAAGTAAATGCATTTTGAAAATCAGGATTAGTCTGAAGAGGCTCAAACACTGCCTCCATCAATACCATACCGTAAAACAGCTCACCGAGACCTACAATGATACCGGCAATATGTTTTGTGCTTCCTTTCTTCGAAAAAATAATGGTAAATGCGCCGATAGCAACCAAAGCGGGCGCAAAGGAAGACGGTTGTAGCAGCTGAAGCAATATATTATCTGCATCTATGTCTCCGAGTCGGAGTATCTGAGATGTCACCGTGCTACCGACATTTGAGCCGAAGACCACAGGCAGAGACTGAGCCAATGTCATGATACCGGCATTAACAAAACCACTGACCATTATGGTAGTGGCTGCAGAGCTCTGTATGATTCCCGTGACGGCTGCCCCAAGGGACCAGCCTTTGATCCTGCTCTCAAATTCAGTTCTTCCGATCGTAAGCTTTTCGAGTATTCTTTCAAGTCCGCTTCCGGCCACCTTTTCAAGCGACGAGCTCATAAGATTCATGCCGCAAAGAAAAAGTCCGACTCCGCCCAAAAGCTTTAAAATTGATAATATATCCATGATATATCCTATCCCTCTTCATCTTCGGTGGATCAACGAAAACCTTAAGCCATCCATTTACAAACGCCTTGATTATATCCGAGTACAATGTCTCTTGCAAGTCTCACTTTTCGCCGCTTATGTTTTTCTTGTATTTTTCCACCTCTTATAATATGATTAAATGGTGTGTGCCCTGTAATTACTTTTCACCATTATAAACGGCAATGCACACATTCAGACAAAACATTGAAGGGTGACATGATTTGAAGCAGAAAAAAAATCTCTTCCTATTATATATATTAATATTTGTTATGACCCTTTCTCCTCTTCTGACCGGAAATGTAATTCTGGCCGAACCCGAAGACGGGGCTTCTTCCGATGCTTATTCGACGGCGACAAATGCATCATCCACCAATGCCGACGGAATCGATTATCATGCCATGGTCGACGCTTCGGCAAGGTATATCGCCGGAAATGCGACCTCCGGCGACGCAGATCCCACTATGCCCATACCCAATGACGCTCCGGAGATCACTTCTCTTTCCGGGATAGTCATGGATGTCGATACAGGCGAGATCCTATATGAAAAAGACGCATTTTCCGCATATTATCCCGCAAGTACGACTAAAATGCTAACCGGTATGATCGCAATAGACAAGCTGAAGCTGAGTGACACGGTAACCGTTGCACAGAGCGATATCGATGCCGTTCCCGAGACTTATGTAAATATTTACCTTACAAAAGGCGAGAAAATGTCTGTAGAGGATATGCTCTACGCTCTCCTCGTTTATTCTTCTAATGATGTGGCATTTTCTCTCGGCAGAACCGTTTCGGGAGATATCACAAAATTTGCCAAGCTGATGAATGACACAGCTAAAAATCTTGGCTGTGTTAATTCCAACTTCACAAATCCCAGTGGTATCTCGGATCCGAATCATTATTCATGTGCTTATGATCTGGCCCTGATCGGCTGTAAGGCATATCATGATTCGGATTTCAGAAAGATCTCTTCATCGTTTTCACACACCATTCCCGGTACTAATCTCGACAAAAACGCAAGAGAATTCTTTAATACCAACCGACTTTTATCTAAAGAAAGCAATTTTTACTATCAATATGCCACTGCCGGAAAGACCGGTTATACGGAGGAATCAAACGGATGTCTTGTCGCATTTGCGGAAAAGGACGGACGACGACTTTGCTGTGCGGTAATGAACTGTGATCCGGATACCAATAAATTTTCGGATGCCGCAAAGCTGTTTGATTACTGCTTTGATGCCTATACCACATTCAAGCCACTGGAAAAATATGACCTCAGCAGCGTCGATATGTCAAACGACAGCTGTATAATAAGAAATTTCAATCATGTTTCGGATGTTACATTTTTTGATTATGCCATCGACAGAAATTTCAAGCTCAGCATCAGAACTTATGTAAACCCGGATGAAATATCCGGAAAGCCGTTCTTTACAGCACCGGACGAGAATAATGTTGCGGGTTATATCGAGTTTTATTATCAGGGACTGAGGATAGGCAAAGCAAATATTTACATTGATAACGGTATGTCCGTATATGGTACTGCCACCTCATCGGATTCCACACTCGCAACGGGTACAAATGCAAAAAGCAAAAATGAACCAATTTCATTTCCCAAGCCCGAGGGCTCCGGTCCGGATAACCCGTCGGCAAAAAACACCGCCGCAAAAAATAAGGCGCTGCCAAGCAGTAAGCTGATACTAATCTTCGCTCTCGCCGCAGGATGTCTACTCGTAATGATAGTAATCATGGCGCTTATCGGAGCAAACAAGAAAAAGCAGGCAATGCGAAATCGCTCAAAGAAACACGGTGATCGTATCGAAGATGGTGAAAACAACAAAAAATCAAGCGGTTTTATCGACAGATTTAATCACTTCTATTATAATGATGATGAATGCTTTGATCCGTTTGACAAAGAATTTGATGATTCCAACAAAAAAAGAAATCGGAAAAGGTAAATGAAAGGATTTTTCTATGAACACCGAAAAGGACATGTTGACGATCAGAAAATCAAATACCGAGCTTTATAACTATTTTAATTCAAGATATAAGGAATGTTCGGAACGTCTGCAGAAAAATCAGGCTGCGCTTTTTGAGATAAACATCCGGCTTGAAGAGCTGGACCGCACAAAAAATGCGTATATATCAACAAACAACGCCCGAAAAAACCTTTTCAGTCCTCTTCCGCTTTCAAAAGAAGAATCCGAAAAAGAAGCTTCTCTTGAAGCAGAGATAAACAAGCTTCGTACAACAAAAAGAGAGCTCCAAAATATGATAGCCGAGGACGAAGCTTCTCAAAAATTCTTCAATAGAAAGCTGAAAAGCGCCAAGCATTCACTTGATTCTCTTGAGGAATTAAACGGTGAGATCAATACTTACAAGCAGGAAACTGACGAAAAGCTTTCCGAACTGCAGGATGTTACCGATAAAAGCAACGTCCTTTCCGAGCTGTATACAACATCCGAAAAGGAAAGAGCCGATCACGGAAGAAGCATTCTTATGCTTAAGGCCTTTGATGACAGCTTAATGTCGGCCAACCTTAACAAAAATATTATTTCAGGTTTAAATGAGCTCGATAAAAATCTCCAAAACACTGCAAATCAGTTGAAAGGGAACAACCATAAAGCTTACCAGCAGCTGCTCTCATACAGCCGCGAGATAAACCGTCTGAAAAAGGAAATATCCGTTATTTCAAGCGGTCTGCAGCTGAACATCGATGCTTCAAAGCCCGTCTCACAGCTTTTAGACGATCTTGTAACAAAAAGGAAGGACCTGCATCCGGAATGTCTCATTGATACCGACATGACTGACTTTGATCCTGATAGCCACATGAGCTTTATAGCCCTCGACTCTCTTATCAGACTTCTTGATATAATGCTCGACAATGTTTTTGAGCATTCGGAGGCAAACAGGATTAACCTTGTCATATCATGCAGGAATGACAATATTGATGTCACTCTCACCGATAACGGAAAAGGGATACCGGATGATTATCTCGAAGAAAGCCCGTGGTATTCAGACCTCCACAAGGCGCATGAGTTAATATACCTTCTGTGCGGAGAGCTTCAGATAAAAGGCTCATCGGACGGTACAACGGTACATTTTTGCTTCCCCGCTTCTGACTGAGCATCGATTTAATCATTATGTGCGTGCATT
>CACYCJ010000065.1 GCA_902772925.1 uncultured Lachnospiraceae bacterium | reverse complement strand
GATATCGGAGGCACAGATGCTGACAGAAACGGAGAAAATCATCAAGCACGACCTTGAGTTCCTGCCCCTGAAAAGCTACACGAACATACGCGAGGGGAATGCGCTGAGGATGGACTGGGACATAATCGAGATACCATCAGACATCCCTACCATACACGCAAAGAACACATACGTCATATTCGAAGGCGATTCAATCATAGCAAGCGAGCCTGATGCTGAATACAATGACATCAACCTCATTACCTCCGATGTAAAACGCGGCCCCAAGCCCACCACACGATATAAAGTCCATTTCGACTATATCATGGGCAACCCACCATTCGTGGGGTATTCCTTGCAAAGCAAGGAGCAGAAGGAAGATATTCTCAGCGTCTTTGTTGATGAAAAGGGCAAGCCATATAAGACGGCAGGAAAGATAGATTATGTGGCAGGCTGGTATTACAAGGCATCACAGTTGATAAAGCATTCTCAGAATACTCGTGCAGCCCTGGTATCCACAAACAGCATTACACAAGGCGAACAAGTTGCAGCCATCTGGAAGCCTCTGAAGGAAATGTTTGGCATTCATATAGACTTTGCTCACCGTACTTTCCGTTGGGACAGTGAGGCCACGCTAAAAGCTCACGTACATTGTGTGATTGTGGGTTTCAGCAACATCAATGTGCCTAAGGTAATCTACGACAACGATAAGGAAAATAAGGTGAAAAACATCAATGCCTACCTCATCGACGCACCCGATATATATATTGATAGTCGAGCAAAGTCCATTTGTGATGTACCACAGATGACGACAGGCAATCGTCCTTCAGACGGTGGGCATCTAATCATCGAGGCAGAGGACTACGTGAGCTTCGTTGAAAGAGAGCCTTCAGCAAAGCAATACATCAAGCACTTACTTGGCTCTGCAGAGTTTATTAATGGTAAGGACCGCTATTGCCTTTGGCTAAAAGGCATCTCGCCTTCTGAACTGCGCAAGATGCCTCTTGTGATGCAACGCATAGCCAAGTGTCGTCAAGACCGTTTGGATTCACCTGATATTGGACGACACAAACTCGCAGACACGCCCCACCTCTTCCGCGAAACAATGAACCCTGAGTTATTTGTTGCTGTGCCTAAAGTCTCATCCGAGCGTCGTCGTTATATTCCTATGGGGTTTCTTATGGCAGACATTATCCCCACTGATCTCCTATTCATCATCCCCGATGCCACGCTCTACCACTTTGGCATCTTAGAGAGCAACGTCCACATGGCATGGATGCGGGCAGTTTGCGGAAGGTTAAAGAGTGACTACAGATATTCAAAGGATGTTGTCTATAACAACTTCCCTTGGCCTAATCCCACGGAGGAGCAGAGGCAGAAGATAGAAGAGACGGCTCAGGCCATACTCGATGCCAGAGCCCTGTACCCCGACTCCTCGCTTGCTGACCTCTACGACGAGCTGACGATGCCACCAGAACTGCGTCGTGCCCATCAGGAGAACGACCGCGCCGTAATGCGCGCCTACGGCTTCGACATCAAGACCATGACCGAAACCCAGTGCGTGGCAGAACTATTCAAATTGTATCAGGAATTAACGAAATAAAAAAACTTCCCATGGAACTAAGTGAAGCTTTTTATACTATTGATGCCACGTTAGGTATGTTTAAAAATTTCACAAACGAAATTAACCATGGATACCTAAAAGAAGATTTTCTGCTTACTCATGTCTGTAAAAGTAATGAGACTGTTGTAGATGAGAATTGGAATCTTGAATTACAGAGCAGGGAATATTATACATGCGTGGACTGTGACACAGAGTATAAAATGTACATTGTCAATATCCATCCTGTTTGCGAGTATATAATTAACGAATGGCCGTCACCTAAAGCAAAGAAAATCCGAAAAAATCTAAAAGAAGTATTTCATGAATGTCTTGATATATATAGCAATATATACAAGGATGATGGAATTGCTTTTAATATTTCATCAGATGAAGGATATTATTATAAGCGATATAATATATGTCCAAATGAATCACGTACGATAGATGAAATAATGTATGATACTATTTATGAAATGAATTTCACTCTTAGTCTAACCAACTCTTCAGAACCAGAAGAGGAGTACGCTGAAAGAGGAGTTAAGACACACACAGAAAAAAATCCCGTAAAGTCTGATATTCCCAAGTGTTTAACAACACCTGAGGCAGAAATCATTTGGGAACGTCTGCGTGAAGGCGGTTTTGTTGTCAAGGACGGCTATGGGTTGACGGAAAGGGTTTCTGCGAACCAGGCTACTTACATCGCAGACCTTATAGCCAGTAAACTTGGCATAAAGCAGTCGAAGTGGAAGATGTTTCAACAATTATGGAATATCAAGAACATGGCTCAAATGGCTCACAGTTGGCAAGATACAGGCAAGTTGCCATCGAGAGCAAAAGAAATAAACGACCTGATGCAACACATTAAATATTAACCATTTACAGGTCTTATATAAGTCTTATAGTAGGTCTTATATAAGACCTTTTTTTTTGTCCTTTGTCATACCTTTGTGCAAGTTTTAACGATAATAATGCAAAGTTATGGCACAAGAAAAATTTCTAACTCGCCCCAAGACGAAGCCTAACGAGACTTTGAAGGGCAAAATGAACAAGTGGGAAAACGG
>CACYCJ010000064.1 GCA_902772925.1 uncultured Lachnospiraceae bacterium | reverse complement strand
CTGCTGAATCGTCAAATATTGCAGGGATGGCCGTGGAAAAGATAGCTACCAGCATGGCTGAAATGCGAACCTATGGCGAGGGATTTATCATTGCAGACCAGTCTCCGTCTATGCTCGACCAAGCTGCCATTCGCAACACCAATACCAAGATTGTCATGGCTTTGCCGGAAAAAGAAGACCGCACGAGTGTAGGCCGTGCTGCTACATTGACTGAGGAACAGTCAGACGAATTGTCGCGTCTCAAGTTGGGAGAAGCTGTAGTGTACCAGAGTGGGTGGGAAGAAGCTGTGAAAGCAAAAATAGATCATTATATGACAAATGGGAGCCATCCATGGATGTATGAGGCAGACAAGGAAGAGAATAGAGATGAGGATGATGCCCTGCAAGTGTTGTCAGACTTGCTATATCAGCATTTCGTCTGTGGTGAAAGCCGCTATACCTTTGAAGACTTCATTACATTGGTACTGAACACCCGTCTTTCGGGTACGAAGAAGACCAAATTGCTTGAACTGGGATTAGGTTGCGAAGTGATGGATGCTGCCCATTGTGCCATGATGATGAATGTCATTATTGGACAGGAACTGTGCATGCAGGCACAGCGCGAATCAGATATAGAACAGATGAATAGACATTTGGCACGTGAAATGGCACGGACTTTGGGAATTGAAGACAGAATGCGTGATATAGAAGCATTTGTCAATATGTATGTTATGGGATGTAGTCAGGTCGCTCCCCAACCTTTCTACGAAGAATGGCAAGAGCGGACAATAAAATCAATGATAGCATGATAGAAATAGTTAAGGGCCTCCAAGAGGCTGTGGAGAATAAGAACGAAAATATTGGTGGCAAGTTAGAACTGCCTGAAGCAAAACGTCATCACGAGTTGATGCCCACAGACGAACAACTTCAGCAGCGGGCTGAACTATCAGCGCAACTAGCATGTCGCTTTTTCGAACTCCCAGAGAATAATATTCATAAGGGTCAAGAAATCCAAATATTTAAAAATGACACGGAAAAGGTGACAGATGATGTCATGGAATATAACGTGGAACAGTTCAAACGTATGGGATGTACCTCCGTAAACGACATGACTCGAGTTTGGTTCCACGAATGTGGGCATAGAGTGCTGCAGGATGTCTACCCTGATTCATGGACGGACGAGTTGGGGGCTGATTTCTTTGTCGGTATAGCATCTGAACTGTTAGGGTTTCCCAAGGGTAACTTAGAGCGTTTGCTTGCCATACAGAATCCGTCTGACTCTCATCCGGGAGGGTCACTGCGTCTGATGGCCATAGACTATGGCCGCTTTGTGGCTGCACAGATGAAAGAACAAGGTATCACACCGACATGGGCAAACTGCATTGAAGCGTTTAAGGGTTCTCCCTTCCCTGAACTGACTCCGGAAGAAGTTCCGGCTGAAGAACCTAGCAAAGGTACTCGATTTTATGGAACGATGGATCCTTCTCCTGTTACCTTTGACGTCCCGATGTCGGTGAGCAGTGTTGACTTGGGAGAATCTGCTTATGGTCGTATATATTATAATCCGCCTAATCCGTATACAAGTAAAATCGACCCTTATCCTATGACCCCGTCTAGAGCATTAGAGTTAGATGTTGAATGCAAATATGCACAGAGCGGAATATATCCGACCACTCCAGCGGGGAAATCAGCGATAGATTTTGCAAAACAAATTGTAAATCGTGAAAATATCAAATTTCACGAACGACAAGAAGCATTTGAAAGAGCTCGTGATCGGAGCCGATTTGCCAGCCCGACCAGTCCTTATATCCCATCTTATAGTATGAAGGAGAATAAGTACAATCATCCTTCAAAGATTGAACTTTTCAAGACCGACATAGCTTCACGCATCAAAATGGTCAAGGCATTCTTTGATTTCCGGCATCTTGACTGGAAGCCGTTTAAATGGTTTATGCCTAAGGAGCATCCAACTCCTCAGGATATAAAATATGACCAGAATAACCATAGCAAACCCCAGATGAATTTGTCTCTGACTCCCCCCATTGGTGAATTCGCAGAGTATATGAAAAAGAAAGAAGAAAAAAACAATCCGAAATAAAGTGATAGCAGCGTTACATTACATTGGATTGATGGAACCCTTAGTGGAAAAACTGGAAGT
>CACYCJ010000063.1 GCA_902772925.1 uncultured Lachnospiraceae bacterium | reverse complement strand
GGCGCCCGGCTGCTGTGTCATCGCTGAGTTCATGCTGAACGCGAAGAACGTTGCGAGACCTGCGGCTATAGGCAGTATCCAGAGGTCAGGCTGCGCGAGGTCCTTAATCCAGAGGAAGGACTCGTGGTTGGCGAACATCATGGCATTGCTTGCAGGCATATACTTGATCGGATTTCTGAGAAGCGCGAAAAGTCCCATGATGATTGGGAACTGGATAAGCATCGGAAGGCAGCCGCTCATCGGATTGAATCCGGCTTCCGCGTAGAGCTTCTGCATCTCCTCATTCTGCTTCTCTTTGTCATTGGCGTATCTGCGCTGTATCTCCTGTGCCTTTTCAGACATTTCCGACATATTTGCGGTCGACTTGATCTGCTTGGCGTAGAGCGGATACAGAGCCAGCTTAACGATGACTGTGAGTATTATGAGAGAGATTCCGTAATTGCCTACCAGTTTGTATATCAGCATCAGCAGATATCCGATAGGTTTTGCAATTATTCCCATTTAATTCTCCGTTCGTTTCATTTTTTACTGATTATAATAGGTAAGGTTTTTTAAGGAACGGGATCATAGCCTCCCGGTCTTCCCGGATGACATCTGAGGATCCTTCGTATGCCCATCCAGCTTCCCTTGAGGGCGCCGTACTTTTCAACGGCTTCTATGAAATAGGCGCTGCATGTAGGCGTATACCGGCAATGCGCTCCGATGTACGGAGATATGCCGAACTGGTAGGCCCTTACCAGGGCAATCAGTATTTTCTGAATGATTGATTTCTTACTTTTCATCTGTGTTGATTCCGTTCCCGAGAAGTCCGCAGTCTTTCAGACTTTTTCTCATGCTCTTTTCGACATCAGCTTCCTTGCAGTCCGCAATGGTGTTTCTTGCGACAAATATTATGTCGAACCCGTTTGCTATTCCCGGTTCAATTGATCTGAACGCCGCTCTCATGAGTCTGCGCGCTCTGTTTCTCTGAACCGAATTACCTACTTTTTTACTTGCAACGAATGCAGTCCGGCTTATCTTAAGTCCGTTCCTTTTATAAAGGATGACTGTATATCTGCCGCCTCTGGATTTTCCCTGTTTATATATTCTGGAAAAATCCCGCTGATTTCTGATTGTATATTCGCTGCGGTCTCTCATTCGGACACCAAATCAATTAGACAGTAAGAGATTTTCTGCCTCTTGCTCTTCTTCTCTTGAGTACCTTGCGGCCGTTTGCTGTAGCCATTCTCTTGCGGAATCCGTGTTCCTTAAGTCTCTGCCTCTTCTTAGGCTGATAAGTTCTTTTCATTTCTGTCTCCTTTATCTTTTTATATATAATATGTAGGTATTTACATGTGCCCTCTGAATTCCATGAGCACATAGACCAAAACATTATAGATTAAGGGGTTTTACAAGTCAAGGAAAGCCTTTGCCGCACACAGGTCAATATGTGTGTTTAAATAAAATACAATCGGCGCAAAAATTGAGTTATACACAATATGTAGTGCCGCGCACGACTTATTAACAAAATTATCAACAATATGTGGATAACTAATTTTTTGAAATCATTTATACGTCTTTTTTCATAGATTTTTTTGCCTTTACATATGTGGAAAACTTTATGTAAAATATGTTCGCACTTCAATTTTTGATGATAGTGGATAAATACAACATATAGTGCCTGAAGTTTGATAATTTGAACTGTTACAGGCTTTGCATATGTGGAAAACTTTTTATAAAATACTTACTGTCAAGGACAGGTAAATATAGTGGATAAAAATAAATTGTGGGGTTCTACCCTTAACTTTCTGAAAGATAATAATACGACCCTGAGTTATACCACCTGGCTGGCACCTCTGAGTATTCACCATATAGAGGAAGACGCCGGTGTTATTTATCTTGCGTGGCCGGATCAGCCTAAACTCATCAATCACATAAACGACCACTATCTGACTCAGATAGAAAACGCCATAAATAAAAGCACTGACAAACCATACAAGGTAGTGATCAAAGCATCAAAGGAATATGAAGTAAGCAAAATCGATACTTCGAGGATGAAAAATACCTTTAATCAGGAAAAGCTTTTCAACCCGCGTTTCAATTTTGAGAACTTTATAGTGGGAAGTTCCAATAAATATGCTCATGCCGTTTCGGTAGCTGTTGCCGAATCCCCCGGTGACATATACAATCCTCTTTTTATTTACGGAGGATCAGGTCTCGGAAAAACCCACCTTATGCAGGCAATTGGTGTGCAGATAATCCGAAACAATCCCGAAACTAAGGTTCTATATGTCTCATCTGAGATGTTCACAAATGAATATATAACCGCTATCAAGGATAACAAGACCAGGGTTTTCAGAAACAAATACAGAAAACTCGATGTTCTGCTTATAGACGATATTCAGTTTATTGAAGGAAAAGAACAGACTCAGGAAGAATTCTTCCATACTTTTGAGGCTCTTTACCATAATAATAAGCAGATAGTCATAACAAGCGACTGTCCGCCGGTCAATCTTAAAGGTCTTGATGAGAGATTAAGAACAAGATTCAGCTGGAATATGATCGCGGATATACAGCCTCCTGATTATGAAACGAGAGTAGCCATTCTCAGGAGCCTTGCTGAAAAATCCGAGTTAGAGCTTACTCCTCAGATGAATGATGTTCTGGGTCTTATTGCCGACCAGGTCAAGGACAATATCCGTGAACTTGAAGGAGCTTACAACAGAGTAGTAGGTCTTTCCCAGCTTCTTAATGAGCCTATTACAGTTGATAACGCAAGAAACATCCTTAAAGATATTATTAAGGATAATGAGCAGGCTGTTGCTCCTGAAAGAATAAGATCAATAGTAGCAAACCATTATAAAATCAAGATTTCGGATATGGATTCTCCTAAAAGAAATGCCGAGATAACTCTTCCGAGACAGGTTGCGATGTATCTCTGCAGAACCGAAACAGATCTTTCACTTCCGAAGATAGGCAAGCTTTTCGGAGACAGACATTATTCGACAGTAATACATGCAGTCGAAAAGATAGAAGAGCAGCTCAAATATGATGAGATCCTCTATGAAAACATAGAAACCATCAGGGCAAAACTTCAGACAGGAAAGAGATAATATTAATAATCAACATCGGATAAACATATTATCAATCTGATTATCAACTGTTATTCAATGTGTGTAAGTGTTCAAAAATCAACTTATTCAAAACTTATCCACATTATCAACAGTCCATACTAATAATACTGATATAATATTAATAAAAATAAGAGCTGTGTCATAAATGATGCGAAAGGAAAAATCATGAAAATCTACTGCAGCAGAACAGAACTTAATAAAGCTCTGAATAATGTATCCCATTCTGTTCCGGTAAGGACAACATCCAACATACTTGAAGGAATACTTATAGATGTTGAAGAAGGAAAGATGAAACTTACAACAACGGATACAAATATGACCACTGAAACGGTTATAAATGTAAATTGCGAAGGTATATGTGAGTTTGTTGTTCCTGCAAAGCTTTTCAGCGCTATCATCTCAAAGCTTCCTGAAGAAGATATGATGATAGATTATGATAATGAAAAATCAAAAATAAATATTAAGAGCGGCGGATCCAGTTCAGAGATAATATGCTTCAGAGGAGATGAATATCCTAAGATTTTCCTTGATGAAGGAGAAAACTTTATCTATCTTGAGAAGGAAGACGTAAAGAAGCTGATCAAAAAAACTGCTTTCAGCGCTTCAACTGATGAATTCAACAGAATCATCACAGGAGTTCTGCTGGAGATAAAAGACGGCAGCATGAAAATGGTCGGAGTAGATCCTTACAGAATAGCCACTTATAAGATTGAAGTTGAGAATAAAGAAAACATAAGTGTCATCATTCCGGCCAGACTTATTATTGAGGTTTCAAAATTTATCGATGATGACGGTGATTCAAAGATGAGCTTTGAAGTAATAGATAATAAGGTTGTCATGAAGTTTGACAACAACAAAGTAATAATCAATACATATTCGGGCAAATTCATTGATTATGAGAGAATTCTCAATAAAGAAGGAAATATAAATATAAGAGTAAAGAAGGATGATCTTTTAAAGAGTACTGAAAGAGCGTCGCTTCTGGCTTCGGTGCAGAATAACAATCTCATCAGATTCAATATAGGAAAGGATATGATCTATATCACTTCCCTTAATGAAGAAGGTAATATCGAAGAAAAGGTAGAAATAATAAATGACGGTGAGGATCTCAATATCGGAATCAACTCCAGATATCTTAAAGATGCTCTCAGCGTCATTGAAGATGAAGAAATAAATATCAACTTTAAGGACAGTGTAAGTCCGGCAATCATCAAGCCTCTCAAAGGGGATAAATATACTTACCTGATTCTTCCTATAAGAATGAATTAATTTTTAAATTAAATAAGAGGCCTAAAAGAAAGCCATTCCCCGCAAAGCAAGGTCGAACGAGATGACATTCCCGTAGACGAAACACAGCGAGAGGAGGTTTTCTTTTAGGCCTCTTTTTATTCTTTATTATTTAAAGAGTTCGCATGCAGTCTGAGCTGCAACTTTTGCGTTATTGAATACAAGCTTTATATTTGAATCCAGGCTGTCTCCGCCGGTGATTTCCTTTACTTTCGCCAGAAGGAAAGGTGTTGTGGCTTTTCCTTTTATTCCGAGTTTATTGCATTCTTCTATGGCTTTATCTATTGCGGGATTTATTATTCCAGGATCCATTGCGTATTCTTCCGGAATAGGATTTCCTACAAGGATTCCGCCTTTCATTCCGAGCTCGATATGTGTTTTGAAGAAGTTTGCAAGCTCTGCCGGTGAATCGACTTTGTAATCTACTTTAAATCCGCTCTTTGTTGTATAGAATGCGGGCATGTCTTCGGTGCCGAATCCAATCACAGGCACTCCTTTTGTTTCCAGATATTCAAGAGTAAGTCCTATATCAAGAATGGATTTACATCCTGCGCAGACTACCATGACAGGTGTCTGAGCAAGCTCTTCGAGATCGGCGCTTATATCCATTGTGATTTCTGCTCCTCTGTGAACTCCTCCGATTCCGCCCGTTGCAAAGATTTTTATGCCTGCCATATGGGCAATCATCATTGTTGTGGTTACGGTGCACGCTCCGTCTTCACCTTTTGCGCAGAGCATTGCGAGGTCTCTTCTTGATGCCTTTGTGATCTCGGGACCTTTCTTTCCGAAGTATTCTATTTCATCAGGTGTAAGTCCGGCCTTAAGACGTCCGCCGATTATCGCGATAGTAGCCGGAACAGCCCCGTTTTCCCTGATGATGTTTTCCACCGCGAGAGCTGTCTCCACATTCTGAGGGTACGGCATTCCGTGAGATATTATTGTCGACTCAAGAGCAACGACAGGTTTTCCCGCGTCGAGAGCTTCCTTTACTTCCTTGCTTATATCAAGATACTTATTCATTAATTTTCATCTCCTCTTTTTATATTATTTTATTTTGAATTTTTTACTCGGAAAACTCTTTGATTTTCCTGAATTTCATGTCATATTCTTTTATCTTGTTTTCTATGAGTTCGCTGCTCATGTCAGGATGGATAGTCGGATCCACTGATATGGTAGATGATGCCGCGGCATTTGCTGCTTTTGCCTGATCTACCAGTCCTTCATTATCTCCCTTTATTGATGACCATGCTATAGCGGCCATTGCGGAGTCGCCGGCTCCCGTCGTGCACTTTACTGTTACCGGATATCTGTCTACCATTACAGCGCGGTCTTTGTCTGCGGCGAGCATTCCGTGCGGACCCATGGAAATGAATACTCTTCTGACTCCCTGATTTATAAGTTCGCGAGCTGCCATGAAGCAGTCGTATTCACTTTCTATTATCATGTCGCTCAGGAATTCGGCTTCAAGAAGATTTGGCTTAAGAGTGTCTATTCCATCCAGGTGACCTTTGATCTTGTCGGCGTGTGAGACGGATACGGTATCCACATAAAGAGGAACTTCACAGACATCCTTCAGCTTCAGCAGAGTCTCCTGCGAAAGGTTGCAGTCCGCGATGACTGCTTCAGCCGAATTAATAACATCAGCGATCGACTCTATGTATTCGGGAGTGATCTTCTGCACTATGTCCACATGTGAAAGCGCGAGTTCCATCTCCCCTGTCTCATCATTTATAAATAAGTAGACCGATGAAGAAGAATCCGGCACGACAATCGACAGGCTCGTATCCATGCCGATGCTCTCACACTTTGAGATCATCTCTCTGCCTAATGTGTCATCTCCGGCCGCGGTAACAAATTTCACATCCACTCCGAGCAGAGTAAGATTATGAGCGATGTTGCGGCCTACGCCACCGTAGCTCATCTTAATGACGCCCGGATTCGAGTCTCCCGGGATCAGAGGCTTGTATGGTGTGCCGCCTATATCGATGTTTGCGGCC
>CACYCJ010000062.1 GCA_902772925.1 uncultured Lachnospiraceae bacterium | reverse complement strand
GACCGATTACCCCACCATAATATGTAAATTTAGCATTTGCCTTTGGCTTTACATTAAGTTCTTTTAATTCTATTGTATCTCCAAGTGCATTTGCTGATAGTTTTCCGATCACACCACCAAAGCAATCATTACCGGTCGACATCGTTTCAAAGGATTTTTCTACAATTGACGAATCCTTCTTGCTTGTTATTGTAAGTCCTCCATTTGTTTCGAGCACACCAAAGAGACCGCCACAGTAGCCTCCGCTTACCTTAGCAGTCGTCTGGTAAGCCGCATCAGTCAGATTGATAGATGCAGCAGTTGTATAGCTGTAATGCCCATAAAGGCCACCGGCAGCTGTATTCCCTTTTACGTTTCCAGCAACAGTCGCCGGACGATTTGTAATTGTTGCACTGGAAGCCATATCACCAACAAGGCCACCGGCATATCCGTTTGCTGTAACAGTCGGAGAATACGTTGTAGGAGCTTTTGAAATGGTTATACTTGCTCCGCTTCCCATGGTTCCAACAAGGCCTCCGGCATTTCCATTAGCCGATGTAACATTAAAATCAATAGCCCCTGTATAGGATAAAGTTAACCCGGAATTATCATTCATTTTCCCACAAACAGCACCAGCATCTGTAAGACCGGTCGATGCATTAAACACCATTTCTTTACCGGTACTGTTTGTATATGTCAGGTTCACATGAGCCCCATCACCGATTTCACCGATAACACCAGAAAAAGTGCAACTGCCTGCCGCTTCAACTGTCCAGGTTCCTGTTCCGCCACCATTGACAACGTGCTCAGCATATAAAGGATTGCTCTCACCTTCTCCGACATCAGCAAGTCTTGTATATCTGAGACCGGAAACCGTGGCTTTATCCGAAAGATATCCAAAGAATGACCTATAGCCACTCAGAGCATAAGTACCTGAAGAACCAAATGTTACACTACCCTCAAAAGCTGCGCCTTCAATTCCAAGTCCTTCGAAATCTGCGGAAAGGGTTGTATCGTTAGGATCCGTCATTGCTATAGAGATTGAATCCCCTTTATGTGTAGCAGCAAAGCCTTCTGTATGATTATAATGATAACAATAATCAATAAAATCAGCTGTATTCTGAAATTGCTGTGAAGTACCAGCAAAACTATCGGCAGATTTCGTCGGTGAGTATGCATAAACCTTAAGCGGTTCCGTAATACTTATATAATCAGACACGCCAAGATAATCCGCCACCCATTCAAGCGGCAGACAATTAATAACGAGTGCAAATGCGAGCACAAAACTCACAAAGCGCCTACGATATCTTACCCTGTCTGTTTTTCTTCTTTTTTTCTTTAAATCTTTCATTCAATCACCACCATATTGTTTAAGGTGTCTCCGATAATATATCAATAAACCTACTTTATTTTTTGTATTATCACTACGGACTCTGTGTAAAATAGCATGCAATATATGCATCAGGATTATTCATAGAACCCTCATTTGTTTTATAAAGCTGGAGTTCATACCTGGATTTCTGCGTGGAATTAACACTGAGAGTAGCCTTGCTCCAGCCCGTACATTGTTTTTTTGTACCGCTATCACCATATAGCGCATCACCAGATGCTACTGTTGTAGGCGTCAGCCCCTGCTCCTCAAGAAAATATTTATTAACCTTGACGTTAGCCGGATCCCAGAGAATATCAATAGTTCCAACACCACTTCCTGTGATTACATAGTTATAAAAATCATAATCAACAGTTGTATAACTGTCATCAATAATAGTGCCGTCCCATGAAGCTTCCTGTTCAGCTTTATCTTTTGCTCCATAGAGTCTGGCAGATAGAGATGACAACGCTCCGCCCGAAGGCTGTGCGGTTACAAATACAAAAAACAGTGAATCATCAGCACTCAAATCTGCTTCAGGTATTCTTACTGTATAAAAATCACTTGATGATTTATTTTCTTTCAAAGTATCCGCAGGAAAAACCTTTTTAAAGCCGTTTGTACTGTCAAGATTATAATAAGTCGGTGATGCATCATTTCCACTTTGATCATCAGTTGTTTTTGCGATAGAATAACTAGCTGCTTTTGTAACATACGAATTATATAATTCCTGTGTAAGCGTGCCTGCTGTAACCATATCAGCCATTTCAGCAAAAGTCCTGTACTGATTATTCACTTTCACTTTCAGTTCCGCTGTCATGACGTAAGTGATTTCAACAGGACTGTAATTCTTCGGATAATTCTGGTCAAAGTTACATACAGACACAGGAAACTCCGCTGCTGTAAGTCTTCGGCTCGTAGTCGATGTCCTCATGCAGTTGGACGAGAAGGGATCTCCGGGAGAGGATGTTGTTGAAACCACTCTCTTCACGGACGAAACCTCCGTATACGCGGCATAACTAATAAAAGACACACTGCTCAGAATAATCACGACCAGCCATACCCGCGTCCAATTCTTTTTAAATTTTTCCATGAGTCGTTTCAAAATCCTCACCACCTATTATTTGCATTTTTACTATGCATAAACCATTCTGCTTTTTATTCCTGCCTGCTCGCCGTGATATATATTATATCTGTTTCCTTGTTATTCTTTCCTGTATTCCAATCCTTAAAAGCATAATTATCATTCACATTGGCTGTAGTATCCCAACTAAGCTCCAGGATATAATAATCATAACTGTCTGCCGAATCACCCGAATGAGTCTGCTTGCCGCTTTGCAGATATACGGGAACCGCATAAACCTCGGGCGTATCTGTACCAGTAATATACGTTTGTGAATAACTCTTGTACGCATCCCCAGTATCATTTTGTTTTGCAATTTTTCTCCCTACAACCGATGCATCATCCTCATTCAGCGGTGTCATTGTAAGAGCTGAACCTACAGTTT
>CACYCJ010000061.1 GCA_902772925.1 uncultured Lachnospiraceae bacterium | reverse complement strand
TATCTCAACACCGTTAAGAACGATATCATATGCCTTGGCACGAACTCTTCCGGGATCACTGTCAATGAACTCCCAATCCTCTTCCATAGGCATTGTGAAGGGATGGTGCATTGCAACAAATCTGTTTTCGTCCTCACTCCACTCAAGAAGAGGGAATTCGGTAATCCATACGAATCTTAATGCGGACTTGTCTATAACTCCCATCATCTCGCCCACCTCAAGTCTGAGGGCTCCGAGCACTGAAAATACAAGAGCATTTTTAACATCGGCAATAAAGAGGAGAAGGTCTCCGGGCTTTCCGGACATTCTTTCAACTATCCTTGCCATCTGATCCTCAGTCAGGAATTTTGCGATAGGTGACTTAAAGCTTCCGTCTTCGTTTATCACGATATAAGCAAGACCCTTTGCACCATAGCCCTTTACAAAATCCTGCAATGCATCGATTTTCTTTCTGGGAAGATTTCCGAGTCCCTCCGCATTGATACCTCTTACAGAACCGCCGCCGGTTGCAGCGCCCTTAAATACGACGAATTCGGTCTCGGCTGCAATATCGGTTATATCCTGAAGCTCAACACCGAATCTGAGGTCCGGCTTATCGGAGCCGTAATGCTCCATAGCATACTTCCATGTCATTCTTTCGATGGGAAGACTTATCTCGATACCGAGAATGTCCTTCATAAGCTTTGCAAGAAGTCTTTCATTTACATCGATGACGTCATCAATATCCACAAACGAAAGCTCCATATCTATCTGAGTGAACTCCGGCTGTCTGTCGGCACGAAGATCCTCGTCACGGAAGCATTTTGCTATCTGAAAATATCTGTCATAGCCCGACACCATAAGAAGCTGCTTGAAAAGCTGAGGTGACTGGGGAAGTGCATAAAAGGTTCCGGGATGAACACGGCTGGGAACCAGATAATCTCTTGCACCCTCGGGAGTTGATTTACAAAGAATGGGTGTCTCGATCTCAAGGAAGCCCTCATCAGCAAGGAAGCTTCTCACCTCTGTAGTAACACGGCTTCTGAGGATGATATTATTCTGTATATCCTGGCGTCTCAGATCGAGGAAACGATATTTAAGCCTTATCTCCTCCTTTGTCTTGATCCCGTTTTCCACAGGGAAAGGAGGTGTCTCCGACTCCGAAAGGATCCTGAGATCTTCTGCTACAAGCTCGATATCTCCGGTCTTAAGATTCGTATTTACTGCTCCCTGTCTTTCCTGAACCGTTCCGGTAACAGCTATGACAAATTCGCTTCTGAGCGTTGCCGCCTTTTCCAGAATTTCAGCTCCGCATTTTTTCTCTTCAAATATTATCTGAAGTATTCCGCTTCTGTCTCTCAAATCCGTAAAGACGATACCGCCTTTATTTCTGCTCTTCTGGACCCATCCCATAACGGTAATGGTGCTTCCGACATCCGATTTATTTACCTCCGCTGCCCTTTTACTTCTCTTAAGTCCCTTCATGGATTCTGACATTTTGATTAATTCCTCCTCAAATCAGTATTGCCACCGTAAGTCAGATCGGCGGCGCGTCGCTTAATGCAACGATTATTTATGAATATGCCATATTTCTCTCTTCTATGGCCACTCTTTTTCTTTCTATCATTTCATCTATTCTTCCAATGTAATCGGTAATGCTCTTGCAGTCTTCAACTCTTTCTATCTTTGTATATTCGGGATAAATGAGTTTCGTAACCGCACCTGCTCCCGCTGCCATAATATCCATCTTTTCTTCGATGATCATTACATTATAAAGACTTTCACTCTTTTTTTTCGCAAAGCCGACATTTTCAAGATTTCCGGCGATATTCCTCTGTCTGTAAAGATAATACGGCGAAAGCCCGAGATCATAAGCCTTATCCGTCGCCATATCCATCATTTCCGAAGCATACGGATTCACCTTTATATCCTCTGGAGCTTCCTTCATCCCCGCCGCCCTTTTTATGGCCAGCGAATGTATCGTCAGACTTTCCGGAGCAAGGAAGCCTATACCGTCAAGAGTAACCTTCATATCCTTCGGAGTCTCCTTCGGAAGCCCTACAATGATATCGGCATTTATATTGTTAAAGCCCTGTCCTCTGGCAAGATCAAAGGCTCTGTAGATATCCTTGACCGTATGATTTCTTCCGATAATGTGCAGCGTTTCATCTACCATTGTCTGAGGATTAATGCTTATCCTTGTAACTCCCTGACGCTTAAGCGCCCTCAGCTTATCGAGAGTAATGCTGTCGGGTCTTCCCGCCTCAACGGTGAATTCCTCAACCTGCTTAATATCAAAATATGTCTCAATAGCGATAAGAAGCCTTTCCAGCTCTCTCGCACTTATTGCAGTCGGAGTTCCGCCTCCTATATAAATGCCCTTAAGTGTCCTGCCGAAATTCTGCAGAGAAATGTTCTGAAGCTCGCGAATGAGAGCATCTATATAATACTTCACCTCGCTCTCGAACTTATCT
>CACYCJ010000060.1 GCA_902772925.1 uncultured Lachnospiraceae bacterium | reverse complement strand
CGGTCGATTCAGAAGCCGCATCCGGTACAGGAGAGATGCTTGACTGGTTTGCGAAGCTTCCTGAAAAATATACAGATATCGATTGTGGATATGAGCTGGATGTGAGTGCGAAAGAGATAAGACCGGCGGGAGTGCATTTTCAGCCGCGAAAACATTTAGAGCTTGTAGAACCCTTTTGCAAAATACTCGGGGAAGAAGATCGTGGAAAGCAATATCTTTCAACCGCAAAAACCATGCCTACAGGCTGGGATCTTTCTTTTTTCGGTATGTTCCGGGGAAGACCTGATTTCCCGTTTAGGATCTGTGGGTATATGGACAGGAAGGAACAGGAAAAATGCGCTGCAGAGCCCGAAAGGATAAAAAGGGTATTTCAAAATGTCGGCTTCAAAGCATATGATGAAAATATGACGGATCAGATAGCCTCACTTTTGAAGGTGGCGGGAGAAGGCGTGGATTTTCAGTTCGATATTTTTCCCGACGGATCATTTTCGGAGGTATTTGCTATAGATATTATGATAAAAAACAGAACGCCGAAATTGATGAAGGAAGCCTTCCATGCAGGAGAATTCAGTGCTTTAAACAAGTTGCTTTCCGATTGGAATATAATCGATGAAAGATTTGAGGCTGCACTTGAAATGACCTATACAAGGAAGCTGCCTGTATTTAAGGAGGATGGAGAAGTGTTTGTCTGCAACCTGCTTTTGATTCCGAAATGGCTGAAGGTAAGGTGGACAAACAGAGTACTTCAGCCTGTAAAACTGTACACATTTGCATATGCGGAGATTAAGAAACTCAGATAACATATATTTGTATTATCCATATAAATTCGGTATATTATATGTAGTTGTATTTAAGTCGGAGGATGCTTTGGAAGGTATCATTATTGCTAAAGGAGGATGATCGATGGAAGAAGAGAAAAAACAACAGATATTCAGGAAGGAATCACTTGAACGGATATCTTCTCCCGAACAGCTGAATGATTATCTTCGGGCAACTAAGCCCGGGGCATGGATAATGCTTTCTGTGGTTATTCTGCTTATCGGTGCATTTATAGCATGGGCTTCTACAGGGCAGTTGGAAACTACTGTTTCGGGAAAAGCCGTGGTTGCTTCCGGAAACGCCTGTATTTCGGTTATGAGTGAAAAGGAATTGAGCGCCGGGATGAAAGTTAGAATGGGAGAGTCGGAATTCACATTATCCTCGGTTGATTGGGATGAATACGGACGGCAGATAGCTTATGCACCTGTAACGCTTTCGGATGGAAATTATGATGTTGAGATTGTTGTTGAAAGCATATCTCCGATTGAATTTCTGTTCTATTCGTAGATAGATGAAATATGCAGCTTAAGGAGAAGTAATGACCAAAAAAAATGTAAAGTTAAAGCCTACCATTACCAAGGGTGTTGCAAAGGTGCCGGTAGTAATGCAGCTTGAGGCACTGGAATGCGGAGCTGCGTCGCTTGCAATGGTCATGGCATATTATGATAAATGGATTCCGCTGGAGCAGGTACGAGCAGACTGTGGCGTTTCCAGGGATGGTTCAAATGCAAAGAATATAGCACTTGCAGCGCAGAGATACGGGTTAAAGGTCTCTGCTTTTAGCCGTACACCCAAATCGATTCGGGAGAAGGGCAAGTTTCCCTGCATTATCCACTGGAATTTCAATCACTTTGTCGTCCTTAACGGCTTCAAAGGAAAATATGCTTATATCAACGATCCGGCAAGGGGCTTTGTAAAGATTTCCGCGGAGGAGTTTGATAAATCCTTTACAGGAATAACCATCAATCTCACACCCGGAGAGGATTTTGTTCCGTCGGGAAAGAGAAAGAGTACCTTGGAATTTGCCCATAAGAGACTGATCGGTGCCGGCTCTGCTGTAGCTTTCGTCATGCTGGCAAGCGTTGTAAGCTATTCCTTCGGCGTGGTCAATCCCATTATGTCCAGAGTTTTTCTCGACCGTATTTTGTCCGGAATAAATTTCGGATGGCTTTCGGGCTTTCTTTTTATAATGATAGGTTTAGCCGTACTCCAGCTTATGGCGGAGTGGGCTCGTACAATATATTCACTCAAGATCAACGGCAAGATGGCATTGGTAGGCAGCTCAACATACATTTGGAAAGTGCTTCGAATGCCGATGGAGTTTTTTTCTCAGCGTATGGCAGGTGATATCCAGCTGAGACAGCAGGAGAATGAATCCATAGCAGGAACACTTATCAATACATTGGCGCCTCTGGCAATGAATACGGTCATGCTCATTTTTTATCTTGTTGTAATGCTGAGGTACAGTATTCTTTTGTCCTTGATCGGCATATTAACAATAGCTTTAAATGTCTTTTTGTCCCGGGTGATCTCTGAAAAAAGAATGAATATAACCCGTGTACAGATGCGCGATGCAGGTAAGCTTGCGGCGATTACCGTGTCCGGAATAGAGATGATAGAGACCATAAAGGCAAGTGGTGCGGAAAATGGCTTTTTTCGTAAATGGTCAGGCTTTCATGCATCCGTAAATACACAGATAGTCCGGTTTACCCGCCTTCAGCAGTTACTGGGTGCCGTGCCACAGCTGCTTTCCACATTATCGGGTTATTCTGTTCTTATCATAGGTATATGGTTATGTATGGCCGGCAGATTCTCGCTGGGTGCTGTTATGGCATTTCAGGGCTTTATGACTTCCTTCATGGGACCTGCCAATACGCTCATACAGGCAGGGCAGACCATTCAGGAGATGCGTACCCGGATGGAGCGTGTAGACGATGTAATGGAGTATCCGTCGGATATTAATGTTACTTATAACGCTGAGACCGGGCAGCCTATGGAAAAGCTTATGGGAAAGGTGGAGCTTCGGAATATTACCTTCGGATATTCAAAACTTGCAGATCCGCTTATCAAAAATTTTTCGATGACCTTGAATACGGGAAGCAGAGTAGCTTTCGTAGGCTCATCGGGTTGTGGAAAGTCTACCATTTCTAAACTTATCTCAGGTCTTTATAATCCGTGGGAGGGGGAAATCCTTTTTGATGGAAAGCGTCGTAATGAAATACCGCGGAGCATAATAACAGGTTCATTATCTGTAGTGGATCAGGATATTATCCTCTTTGAGGATACCATCGCAAATAATATAAAAATGTGGGATGAGACTATTGAGGATTTTGAGATGATCCTTGCAGCCCGCGACGCTCAGCTTCATGAAGATATAATGGAGCGTGAAGGAGGTTATGAATATAGGATTAACGCCGGTGGCTGTGATCTGTCCGGCGGCCAGCGTCAGAGACTGGAGATTGCCAGAGTCCTCGCACAGGATCCGTCAATCATCATACTTGATGAAGCAACCTCCGCTCTTGATGCCAAGACGGAATATGAAGTGGTAAAAGCTATAAAGGATAGAGGAATCACCTGTATAGTTATCGCTCACAGGCTTTCCACTATCCGTGACTGTGATGAGATAATCGTCCTGGATAGAGGAAATGTAGTTGAGCGTGGAACACATGATGAGCTTATGGCAAAGGGTGGCGCTTATACCGATCTCGTTACTAACGAATAGGGACGGAGGACTTAAAATTGGGTTGGTTTGAAAAACAGATTAAAGAAAGAGAAGATCTGGATCAAAAGCTTTTTGAGGAGGCTTTTTTTCGCGCGGCAGAAGTTGTTATAGGCAAAAACAGAGCTTCAAAAATAAATGACGATCGTATAATCACAAAACAGGCAATAGAAGTAATTCTGAAGTATTATCATTATAAACCGGTAGAAATACCGAAGAATTTGAAGAATCACGAAGAACAGCTGGATTTCAGCTTGAGACCATTCGGGATCATGCGTCGAAATATAGATCTTACTGAAAACTGGTATAAGGATTCCTTCGGCCCCGTAATGGCATATTTTAAGGAAGACGGTACACCGGTTGCACTTCTTCCGAATGGAATGAGAGGATATTGTTATACAGACCGAAACACCGGAGAAAAGATCAGGGTCAATTCGAAAAATGCAGGTCTTTTCCGGACGGAAGCATATTGCTTTTATAAACCCCTTCCGCAAAAAAAACTCGGGATACACGATCTTATCAGATATATGCAGGGATGCATATCATTTAATGACATTTTATGTGTGATCATCACAGCATTTGTCGGAACGGCGGTAGGAATGATGATCCCGAGGATCACGCTTGCCCTTACGGGACCGGTGCTTCTGGGAGGCAAGCTGTCAGCCTTACGGGGAGCGGCAATCTGTATGGTCTGTGTTGCCATCGTATCAGGACTTATCACGGCGATGAGCGGACTTTTGATCCAGCGACTGAATACTAAGATCACTGTAGCAGTTGAGGCTGCTCTGATGATGAGGATACTGACACTGCCGGCTCCTTTTTTCCGTGAATACAGTGCAGGTGACTTGTCAAAGCGCTCACAGTCTGTAAAACTGCTTTGTCAGGTCATAACGGATGTTCTGCTTTCGACAGGTATTTCAACTGTTTTTTCACTACTCTACATTTCGGAAATCTTTATCATTGCACCGCCTTTGGCAAAGCCTGCGATGTTGGCGGTATTGGCAAGTGTGATTGTTTCTGTTATTGCAGCGTTCCTGCAGATCAGAGTCAGCCGCCGGCGAATGGAGCTTGAGGCAAAGCAGTCAGGAATGACCTATGCACTCATTACCGGCGTACAGAAGATTAAGCTTGCGGGAGCGGAAAAACGTGTTTTTTCAAAATGGCTGCACTATTATTCCGACACTGCGGAGCTTATGTATGATCCGCCTATGTTTCTGAAGATTCATGTAGTGGTAAATCTGGCGGTAACACTTATATCCACCATACTTTTGTATCGTATTGCGGCTTTTAGCGGTATCACTCCATCAGCATATATTTCATTTAACGCTGCTTACGGAAGTGTAATTGGGGCATTTACCGTTCTTTCGACCGTTATACTACGTGCTGCCGAGGTAAAGCCCATGTTTGAAATGGTCGAACCGTTTCTGGCGACCGAGCCGGAAACTGCAGATAACAAAGTAATGGTGACTTCAATATCCGGGTCTGTTGAACTTAATAATGTTTATTTCAGATATAATGAAAATGCTCCTTATATCGTGGACAATATGTCCCTTAAGATCAGGGCGGGAGAGTATGTCGCAATCGTCGGAAGAACAGGCTGTGGTAAATCAACCTTAATGAGACTGCTGCTTGGATTTGAAAAGCCGGAACGAGGCGCTATATATTATGATAGCAAGGATATGAAAAATCTCGATCTGTGTTCACTTCGAAGAAAGATCGGCACGGTAACCCAAAACGGCGGACTGTTCCAGGGAGATATTTTTTCAAATATCATAATCTCTGCTCCGGAGCTTACTCTGCAGGATGCCTGGGAAGCGGCTGAAATAGCGGGTATCGCCGATGATATCAAAGCTATGCCCATGGGGATGCAGACCTTGGTTTCCGAAGGACAGGGAGGTATCTCGGGAGGTCAGAAGCAGCGGCTTATGATAGCCCGCGCCATTGCTCCTAAACCTAAGCTGCTTATGTTTGATGAAGCGACCTCTGCGTTGGATAATAAGACACAGAAGCAGGTGTCAGAGGCTCTTGACAGAATGGGGTGTACAAGGATCGTTATAGCACACAGACTATCGACCATACAAAACTGTGACCGCATTCTTGTATTGGATAAAGGAAAAATCGTAGAGGACGGAAAATATGATGAGCTGATTGAAAAAGACGGATATTTTGCCGACCTGGTGAAGCGACAGAGACTTGAAAATATCTGATGAGCGTTCTGGACGGACAGAAACTGGATTTCCCGATTGCTTATACAGATAAGTTGTACGGATTAATCTTAAGGAGGTCCTGCAATGAAAGAATTCTACGAGCCCATGATCTATATGTCTACTCCCGAACACCCGAATACAATGGGTG
>CACYCJ010000059.1 GCA_902772925.1 uncultured Lachnospiraceae bacterium | reverse complement strand
TAATAAAAAAGTGTATTTTTTTACCGGAAAGGAGAATATTTAGATGGGTGAATCAATGAAGGATTATGAGGATATGCTGGAAAAATCGTACAGCTTGATGGGTGACGGAGTGCATGACACCGATACGCTTCTGGCATGGAAAAGAGCGGAGGAGTTAAAGGAGTCTCAGGAAAATATCACCGTTACCGTCAGTGAGGTTGTAAAAGGGGGAGTGGTTGCTGATTTTGAAGGCATCAGGGCATTTATACCCATTTCTAAGCTTTCTCTTGAAAGAATTGATGATTGTGATCAGTTCCTGGACAAGGAAATCGAGGTCAGGGTTTTCGAGGCTGATATGGATGATGACAGGCTTATCCTGTCTGCAAAAGAGATACTGAAGGAAAGAAGGGAGCTTAGCAGAAAAAAGAAGCTTTCCGATGTCAAGGTCGGACAGGTATTCCACGGTACGGTAGCTACCATAAAGGAATACGGCGCATTTATCGATATCGGAGACGGAATGTCGGGGCTGGTTCACATTTCGCAGATTTCTCATACCAGGATCAAGCATCCGAAGGTTGTGCTTAAGGAAGGACAGGAGGTCGATGTTAAGGTCATCGATATCAAGGATGGCAAGATATCACTTTCGATAAAGGCGCTTCTGGATAATCCGGAGGAGCAGGAGACAGCAGGGGATGAATACATTCTTCCCGAATCAGAGGAAATCGGGACATCACTCAAAGATCTGCTGGATGGATTAAAGCTGGATCTGTGAGTATTAAATATGAAAAGCTACTTGAGGAGATTGCTAACCTTAAGAATCTCATTGCGATTTTCACTCGCTGATTAATGATATTTGTTTTTTTACGGGTATTTTGCCGGGAGGTATTTTTATGGCAATGCACAGTAATTGGAATCCGTGGCACGGATGTATTAAATGCAGTGAGGGGTGTCAGAACTGCTATGTATACTATCTCGATCAGATGAGAGGGAAAAAAGGTTCGGATGTATATAAGACGAAAACCGGCTTCAAATATCCGCTTTCAAAGGACAGAAAAGGAAATTATAAGATACAGAGCGGTGAGATGATCAGCGTTTGCATGACTTCAGACTTTTTCCTTGTAGAAGCTGATGAATGGCGCGAAGAAGCATGGGATATAATGCGTCAAAGAAGCGATGTGATCTTTCTGCTTCTTACTAAGAGAATTGACAGGGTCCGGGACTGCCTGCCGGACGACTGGGGTGACGGATGGGAAAATGTATTTCTGAATGTGACCTGTGAAAACCAGAGCAGGGCTGAAGAAAGAATTCCGATACTTTTAGAGCTTCCCTTCAGGCATAAAGGACTGCACTGCGCACCACTTCTGGGACCTATAAGTATCAGCAAGTATCTTGATAGCGGTCAGATTGAACAGGTTGCCTGCGGAGGTGAAAATTACGGCGGATCAAGACCCTGTGATTACGATTGGGTGAAGAATCTGAGAGAAGAATGTGTTTCGAGAAATATCACATTCTGCTTTATGGAGACTGGTACTATTTTCATCAAAGACGGAGAGAGGTACAGGATTAAGAGCAAGCAGCAGCAGAATCAGCAGGCACTTAAATCCGGAATGACTTATAAGGGAAAAGAAATGCATTTTAACCTGGTCGACGGTTCGGGCAATTCGATTCCGAAGGAAAATCTGTATGTTCCGCATTACCGTGAAAAATGCGACGAATGCTCATTTAGGATTCTGTGCAACGGATGCTTCGAATGCGGCGCATGCTGATAAGATAAATAATGTGACAGAGAAACGTCCCCTGTCACATCAGCATTATGATAGGAACAGGAACTTATGATTAACAGAGATGATATGCTGGAGCTTACCCGCCGTATGACGCCCTCTCGCAACTGTTTTACGAGAGTGGCCGGGGCATACATGGACGAGGAAGGCTTCGATAATGGAACATTTAATATACATTTCGGAAAGCTGGGGCTTAAAGAGACAAAGAGGAACCTTGAACTTGCTAAGGCAATACCCTTTTCGAAGACAAATGAGCAGCTGAAGGAGTACAGGTTTCCCAGGGGAGCCGAAAGGCAAAAGAGCATGTGGCCGATGCTGTCGGCGCTCAAGAAAGCAAAGCTTAAGGAAGATGCATTGCTCAGTATTTTATACGAGGTTATCGGTGAGAATTATCGCACGGATTCGGAATATTCGATTTTTGTATTTTACGGTTCTTATGATGTCCCGCGAAAGGGAACTGATAACGAATGGATCGAGGGCTCTGAAGAGGTTTACGATTTTTTGATCTGCTCCGTATCTTTGCTTGAGGGTGAGTATGAGCCGGGGAAGCCCGATTTCGGATTTCTCTTTCCCGCTTTTTCGGAAAGAAGCAGTGACGATAGCTGCATTGATATATTTAATGCGGATCCGGAAAATGTGCAGGCCGGCGTGATGAAGAAAATACTCGGAATGTAAAAGGGTGTAGATGATGAAGATAAGCACACCGACAGCGTGTGCGGATCAGGAGTATATATGGAATGTGTCGATGGCAGATGGATAATGTACGGAGTCGATAGTGATGATCCGTCATGCATACATACTGCAGATGAATTACATAAGGTGATAAAAGATGTCGGGTTCCTTCCGCTTTTTCAAAATGAGATCGAAGGCTTTTCCGTCGAGGAAATGACTGACCCGTCGTGCTGGTGGTGTGGTGATCCCGAGGTCGATCCGTGGGAATGGAGAAGCATTCTTGCACGGAAAAATGACATTGTTTACGGTAAGTTTTTTAATAAAAAGGCAGGATTTATTTCCAAGAAATGGTTTCCCTATTTTGCAAATTACAGACGTGAGGGTTATGATTTTGATGCCGGATACGAGGATGGCAAGGTCGGGTATAGGGAGAATCTGATCATGAAGCTTTTTCTTCCGGAAGGTGTTGAGTTAAATGATGTAGACCACAAGCATTTGAAGGATTTTGTCGATAATCCCGAGCTGTTTTCACATGAGGTTAAGGCTTTGGCCGGCTTTGGTAAGGGCGGTGAGAAGAATTTCGAGGGAACATGTACAAAGCTTCAGATGGAGACTTACCTTGTCGTGAAGGATTTCAGACAGAAGCGAAACAAGAAGGGCGAGGCGTATGGCTGGGCCATTGCAGTTTACACACTTCCGGAATACCTTTGGGGTTATGATTTTGTTACGAGCAGATATAAGGAGTCGCCGGAGGACTCAAAGCGGAAGATTTATAAGCAACTGAAGAAAAAATATTCTGTATCTGAGAGGGAGCTCGAAAAGTGGAAATAAAAAAAATTAAAAAAGTGCTTGACATTTGAAAAATATAGTAGTAAAAATATTACTCGTAAAGGCAATGGCGTCTTGGAGATATAACTCCGAGGCGCCTTTTATTTTGCAAATAAGCAATTAAGGAGGCTATTATGGGAAAACAGAATGTACCTGAGATTTTCGGTTCAAATGTATTTGATGACAGAGTAATGCGAGCTCGCCTTTCGGCTGATGTTTATGCATCACTCAGAAAGACAATAGACGAAAATGTAAAGCTTGACGAAGATGTTGCCGAGGCAGTTGCTTCAGAAATGAGAGACTGGGCAGTTGAAAAGGGAGCAACACATTTTACACATTGGTTCCAGCCGCTTACAGGTGTTACAGCAGAGAAGCACGACAGCTTCATTTCACCTTCACCCGATGGCGGAGTGATCATGGAGTTCTCCGGCAAGGAGCTGATCAAGGGCGAACCTGATGCATCTTCATTCCCTTCAGGCGGACTGAGAGCAACATTTGAAGCAAGAGGATATACAGCATGGGATCCTACATCCTATGCATTTATCAAGGATCATACACTTTGCATTCCCACAGCTTTTTGTTCATATTCAGGCGATGCACTTGACAAGAAGACACCGCTCCTCAGATCGATGCAGGCCCTTAACCGTCAGGCTAAGAGAATCCTGAAGCTCTTCGGAAACGATGCCAAGTATGTAAGAACAAGCGTCGGACCCGAGCAGGAATACTTCCTGGTAGATGTAAATGAGTTCAATAAGAGACCTGACCTTGTATATACAGGAAGGACACTTTTCGGAGCAATGCCTCCTAAGGGTCAGGAGCTGGACGATCATTACTTCGGAGTTATCAAGCCGAGAGTAACAGAGTTCATGGAGGATCTTAACGATGAGCTTTGGAAGCTCGGAATCCTCGCAAAGACAGAACACAATGAGGTTGCACCCGCTCAGCACGAGCTCGCACCCATTTTCTCAACAACAAATGTAGCAACCGACTCCAATCAGCTTATGATGGAGATCATGCAAAAGGTTGCAAGAAGACACGGAATGGTTTGCCTGCTTCATGAGAAACCTTTCGCAGGCGTTAACGGATCCGGTAAGCACAATAACTGGTCAATGGCAACGAATGACGGTACAAACCTTCTTTCGCCCGGTGAGACCCCTTATGAAAATGCTCAATTCCTCCTGTTCTTATGTGCTGTGATCCAGGCAGTGGATGATTATCAGGATCTTCTCAGACTGTCTGTAGCAACAGCCGGAAACGATCACAGACTCGGTGCAAATGAAGCACCTCCGGCAATAATCTCCGTATTCCTCGGCGATGAGCTTTCCGGAATACTGGATGCTATAAAGAATGACAAGCCCTATCAGGGTGTTGAGAAGGAAGTGATGAAGCTTGGCGTTCATTGCCTTCCCAGATTCTCAAGAGATACAACAGACAGAAACCGTACTTCACCCTTCGCATTTACGGGTAATAAGTTCGAATTCAGATCACTCGGTTCATCAAACAGTATCGCATGCTGTAACATTATGCTCAATGCATCAGTTGCAGAAAGCCTGAAGCAGTACGCTGACAGACTTGAAGGTGCCGAGAACTTTGAAGATGAACTTCACGCACTTATCAAGGAAGTTATCACAAAGCATGAGAGAATCCTCTTTAACGGTAACGGCTACAGTGATGAATGGGTTAAGGAAGCAACAGAAGTTCGTGGTCTTCTCAACCTGAAGACAACAGCAGATGCTATGCCTTATCTCTTAAAAGAGAAGAATGTGAAGATGCTCACAGAGCACAAGGTATTCACAGAGACAGAGCTGGAGTCAAGATGCGAGATCATGCTTGAGAATTACTGCAAGACAGTAAATATCGAAGGTCATACAATGGTTGATATGGTAAGGAAGAATTACCTGCCGGCAATCGAACAGTATCTCCAGAGACTTGCAAAGACAACTTCACTTATGAAGTCCGTCAGCAGCAATGTAAAATGCAACTACGAGATCTCTACAATGGAGAGACTGTCAGAGCTTACCGACTACATTCTCCTGAGAGTCGAAGACCTTGAAAAAGCCCTTGAAGAACTCAAGGAATGCGACGATGTCGTTAAGACATCCGAAGCTATACGCGATGATGTTATTCCGAAGATGGAGCATCTGAGAAAGCATGTAGACGAAGCCGAAATGCTCACCAGCGAAGAAAGCTGGCCGTTCCCGAGCTATGGCAAACTGCTCTTCTCCGTATATTGATGATACACGGGGACAGATCTCCGTCACGAAACAAGTTAATATTGACATTTAAGTCATCCCACAATGGCGTGGTTAATCTCGATAACACCCGGTGGGATGACTTTCTTATTTTTGATATACGGATGTTACAGGAGTCGGTTTTCAGTCACGCACCCCGAAAAGTGTAATGTGTGTTTAAGGCTGTTTTCCCTGTTAACCTGTAATATAGTGGCTGAGAACCGGCCCTTGTCACATCCGATTTTATAAAATATCCCGGAGGTGTTTAATTATGACAGATGAAATTATGAATGCATTAAACGGAGAAGTATTTGCCGTCTGGTTCCTTATAGGAGCGGCACTGGTATTCTGGATGCAGGCAGGCTTCGCAATGGTTGAAGCAGGCTTCGCAAGAGCAAAGAATGCCGGAAACATTTTGATGAAGAACCTTATGGACTTCTGTATCGGCTGCGTAGTATTTATACTGATCGGATTCGGACTCCTTTTAGGTGAGGACCTTTTCGGATTTATCGGAAAGCCCGGATTTGACATTTTCACGGCTTATGAAAGCTTTGACTGGTCGAATTTCATTTTCAACTTAGTATTCTGCGCAACGACGGCAACAATAGTTTCCGGAGCAATGGCAGAACGTACAAAGTTCCTGAGCTACTGTGTTTATTCGGCAGTTATATCAGCACTTATATATCCCATCGAAGCACATTGGATCTGGGGCGGAGGCTGGCTCGCACAGCTCGGCTTCCATGACTTCGCAGGTTCATGCGCAATCCACATGGTTGGTGGTATAGCAGCAATCGTCGGAGCAAAGATGGTAGGACCGAGAATCGGTAAGTTTGAAAAAGATAAAGACGGAAAAGTAGTTAAGGTAAATGCATTTCCCGGACATAACATCGTAGTTGGTGCTCTTGGTGTATTTATCCTCTGGCTCGGCTGGTACGGATTCAACGGTGCAGCTTGTACTTCTGTAGATCAGCTGGCATCGGTATTCGTGACAACTACAATAGCACCCTCAGTAGCAACTGTAGTATGTTTGGTTTATACATGGATCAGATTCGGTAAACCCGATGTTTCAATGTGTCTCAACGCTTCACTTGCAGGTCTTGTAGCGATCACCGCAGGTTGTGATGTGACAGACGCATTTGGCGCAATCGTTATAGGCGCAGTTTCAGGACTTCTGGTATGCTTCGGTGTATGGCTTCTCGATTATAAGCTTCATATTGACGACCCCGTCGGTGCCGTTGCAGTTCATATGATGAACGGTATCTGGGGTACGATAGCAGTAGGACTTTTCGCAACAACTACAGCTCCCGGAAATGATGAAATGACCGGTCTTTTCTACGGCGGAGGATTCCATCTTCTCGGAATACAGTTACTCGGATTTGTATCAGTAGCAGCCTGGGCAGCAATAGGAATGTTCATAGTATTTACGATAATCAAAGCGATCTTTGGACTTAGAGTTTCTGAAGAAGAAGAGATCGAAGGTCTCGATTCAATGGAACACGGACTTGCATCAGCATATGCAGGCTTCTCAATAGTAGATATGAATGCATCATCAATGATAGCAAATGAGAACACCAGCCTCGGCGTTGACGAATACGAAAAAGCAAGTGAGGCAGCCAAGAAGGCTTCCGTACCCGTTGAAAATCACGCTGAAACCCTTAAGGGAACCAGCCTCGAAACAGGCATCAACAAGGTTGTTATCATTACCAAGCTCTCAAGATATGACAAGATCAAGAAAGCACTTAATGATATCGGCGTAACCGGTATAACGGTAACACAGGTTACAGGCTGCGGTATCGAAAAGGGTGCCGGACAGATGTACCGTGGTGTTGAAATGGACCTTACCCTTCTTCCTAAGATCAAGCTTGAGGTAGTAGTCAGCAGGATTCCTGTAGACACCGTAATAGAAGTAGCGAAGAAGACACTTTACACCGGTAAGATCGGAGACGGTAAGATCTTCGTCTATCCCGTAAGCAGAGTAGTGAAGATCCGTACAGGAGAAGAAAACTACGACGCCCTACAGGATGTTGAATAAGGCAGGTAGGGGCTGAGCGAAGCGAAGCGCCTATCCGAGCGAAGCGAGGACACGGGACGCGGAACGCGGACCCAATACGGTACGAAGTACCGGATTATAGACATGCGAAGCATGGCTATGAGCCAGGTAGGGGCTGAGCGAAGCAAATCGCCTATCCGAGCGAAGTTAATATAGTTCAACGGCCGGGGTCAGTTTCTGACCTCGGCTTAAGGCGTGTTTAATACAATTTTAAGGAGAGAAAAAATGATTCGTGAAAGAATTTCAGATGACAAGCTTCATGAGGAGTGCGGAGTGTTTGGGATTTATGCTCCGGCCGGATTTGATGTGGCAGGTGACATTTATTACGGGCTGACGGCCTTGCAGCACAGAGGTCAGGAGTCTGCCGGAATATCCGTTTCCGACACGACGGGAGAGCTTGGAAATGTATGTATGAAAAAGGGAATGGGACTTGTGCATGAAGTGTTTTCGGAAAGTGACATTTCCGGTATGCATGGAAATATCGGAGTAGGGCATGTCAGATATTCGACAACGGGTGGAAGTATCATTGAAAATGCACAGCCGATTTCGATGAATTATATAAAGGGAAGCCTGTCTCTGGTTCATAATGGTAATATTGTAAATGCAGGGGAATTGAAAAAAGAGCAGATGCTCCGGGGGCAGGCTCATTATACTTCATCGGATTCTGAGGTACTATCTTATGAGATCATCAGTGAAAGACTTAAGACAGGTACGATAGAGGATGCGGTAAAGGGCGCGGCCTCAAGACTCAGAGGCGGCTATGCCATAATAGTCATGAGTCCCCGGAAGCTGGTGGCATTCAGGGATCCTGCCGGAATTAAGCCGCTGGTAATAGGCATAAGGGAAAAAACATATATAATTGCATCCGAAAGTTCTGCCATAAAAGCTGTCGGGGGAGAGCTGATAAGAGATATCGAACCGGGCGAGATAGTGACCGTGAGCGGAGGAAACATTAAAAGTGACAAGACTCTTTGCAATGCTCCAAGGGCACATTGTATATTTGAATATATCTATTTTGCAAGATCTGATTCGATCATTGACAAAGTTCCGGTTTATGATGCAAGATTCAGAGCAGGTCAGGCACTGGCGCAGGCCGACCGGACAGAGGCGGATATTGTCTGCGGAGTTCCCGATTCGGGCCTTATCGCGGCAGAGGGCTATGCGGCGGCGAAGCATTTACCTTTGACAGGTGTGTTCCACAAGAACAGCTACATCGGAAGAAGCTTCATTAAGCCGACCGATCATGAAAGAAAAATGGCAGTGCAGATGAAGCTTTCCGTGCATGCATCGGCAGTAAAGGATAAGCGCATTGTAATAATCGATGACTCGATAGTGCGGGGTACGACAATGCGGACTATCATCAATATGCTAAGGGAAGCCGGCGCGGCTGAGGTTCATGTCAGAATAAGCTCGCCGCCATTTCTGTATCCCTGCTTTTACGGAACAGATGTACCTTCATCGGGTCAGCTTATAGCTTCGCAGCACTCGACCGAAGAAGTGAGGGAAAGGATCGGAGCCGATTCGCTTGCCTATCTGAAGATAGATGACTTCAGAACGATGGCGGGAGACCTGCCACTCTGCACAGCTTGCTTTGACAATAATTATCCGGTGTGAATGTTATTCTGCGATGTTTATGCAAACAAGACTTGGCTTTTCCATTTGACAAAAGTATTATTATGGTGCAAAGTGTATACATATCAGGCTTACGTTTGATTTTTTGCTTGAGATACTTGCTGCGCGAGGATGCACGAGGAGGTTGAAAAATGAAGGTGCTTATAATAAACGGAAGCCCGCGGGTTGACGGAAATACAACGATTGCGGTTAATGAAATGGTCAAGGTTTTTGAAGAAGAAGGCGTTGAGGCTGAGGTAGTTCAGATCGGAAGCAGGGATATTCGCGGCTGTATCGCTTGTAACAGCTGTGGAAGTACTGGAAAATGTGTGTTTAACGATGCAGTGAATGAGCTGGCTCCTAAGTTTGAAGAAGCTGACGGACTGGTTGTGGCTTCACCTGTATATTATGCATCAGCAAATGCGACACTCATCGCTTGTCTGGACAGACTGTTTTACAGCACACATTTCGATAAGACCATGAAGGTCGGCGCAAGTGTTGTTGTAGCAAGGCGCGGAGGCTGTTCGGCGACATTTGATGAGCTGAATAAATATTTCACCATCAGCAATATGCCAATTGCATCGAGTCAGTATTGGAACAGTGCTCATGGAAGAGAAAAAGGGCAGGCGGCTAAGGATCTTGAAGGTCTTCAGACTATGCGGGTGCTGGCGAGAAATATGTCATTTTTAATGAAGAGCATAGCGCTTGGAAAGAAAGAATATGGTATGCCGAAAACGGAAGAGCATGTTTGGACACATTTTATTAATGCAGAATAAAAAATATTAAGAGAAAGAAGGCTGTCCAAATAAAAAAAGTCCTTGACTAAGGTGAATTTTGGTTTTATAATGTCCGCAATGTCAAAGGCGACAATTATTTTTATTTAATAAAAAAATATTGATTTCAGAGACAAAGGCGTCTTGGGTTTCAGTACCCGAGACGCCATTTTTTTATGCAAAATGTGACAGAGAATCGTCCCCTGTCACAAAACCGGAGGAGGAAAATCATTATGTCAGATCCTTTTGAGAAAATCAGAGACAAGGGACTTTATGATCCGTCATTTGAACATGATAACTGCGGTATCGGTGCAATTATCGATATTGAAGGAAGAAAGAGTCACAAGCTGGTCAACGATGCGCTTCTTATCGTGGAGAAGCTGGAGCATAGAGCCGGTAAGGACGCGGAAGGAAAGACCGGTGACGGTGTCGGAATACTTACGCAGGTCCCGCATAAGTTTTTCGTGAAGAAAATGAAGGAGGAAGGCGTTACTCTCCCCGGTGAGAGAGGCTACGGCGTCGGTGTATTTTTCTTCCCGCAGAGCGACCTTGATATGAGACAGGCAAGATCCATGTTTGAGATCATCGTAAGAAAGGCGGGACTTAAGATAATCGCATGGCGAAAGGTTGACTGTGCGCCGGATGTTCTCGGCACGAAGGCAAAGGAATGCATGCCCAATATCGCACAGGTATTTATCGAAAGACCGGAGGGTACCGGGGACGATCTTGACTTTGACCGCAAGCTTTACATTATCAGAAGAGAGTTTGAGCAGAGTAATGTAAATACCTATGTTCCGTCTCTTTCCTGCAGGACGATAGTATATAAAGGAATGTTTCTTGTAGATCAGCTCCGCCTTTTTTTCAGGGACCTTCAGGACCCCGATTACGAGTCGGCGATAGCGATGGTTCATTCCCGTTTCTCGACAAATACAATGCCCAGCTGGAACCGGGCTCATCCCAACCGTTTTATAGTTCATAACGGCGAGATAAATACCATAAAAGGAAATGCGGACAAGATGCTTGCAAGAGAGGAGACAATGCACACGAATGCATTTTCAAATGAGGATATGACCAAGGTTCTTCCGGTTATCTCCCAGAGCGGATCGGATTCCGCTATGCTGGATAATGTACTTGAATTTCTTGTGATGGGCGGAATGCCGCTTGCCCTCGCTGCTTCCATTATGATACCGGAGCCCTGGGCGCACAATGAGACTCTTACTCAGGAGGAAAGAGATTTTTATCAATACTATGCGACAATGATGGAGCCCTGGGACGGCCCCGCATCCATTCTTTTCTCGGATGGTGATGTAATGGGTGCCATCCTCGACAGAAACGGACTTCGCCCTTCGAGATATTATGTAATGGATGACGGAAGACTTATACTTTCGTCAGAGGTAGGTGTCCTCGAGCTTCCCGAGGATCACATTTTAAAGAAGGAAAGACTTCATCCCGGTAAGCTGCTCATCGTGGATACAAAGCAGAAAAAGATTATTACCGATGAAGAGATCAAGGAAAAATATGCGCACAGCAAGCCCTACGGAGAATGGCTTGACAGCAAGCTTGTTACGCTTTCGTCACTTAAGATTCCCAACAAGAAGGTTCCGGAATACGAAAATGAAGAAAGAAAAAGACTCCAGAAGGCATTCGGATACACATGGGAAAATTGCCATAACGGCATTTTAAATATGGCGCTTAACGGAAATGAAGCGATTGGTTCAATGGGTGTTGATACCCCTATCGCCGCATTATCCGGGCAGTATCAGCCGCTTTTCTATTATTTTAAGCAGCTTTTTGCTCAGGTTACAAACCCGCCTATTGATGCCCAGAGAGAAGAGATCGTAACCTCCAGAACGGTCTATCTCGGAACAAACGGAAATCTCCTCGAGGAGATGCCGGATAACTGTCATGTCCTCCAGATAAACAATCCAATACTGACAGATCTGGATCTCCTCAAAATCGAAAATATTAACAAGGAAGGCTTCAAGGTAGCAAAGGTTTCTATCCTCTATTACAAGAGCACGCCTATAAGGAGAGCGCTCAGTCATCTCTTCGTCGAGGTGGACAAGGCGTACAAGGAAGGTGCTAACATAGTTATCCTTTCCGACAGAGGCGTTGACGAGAATCATGTTTCCATTCCTTCGCTTCTTGCCGTAGCTGCCGTACATAAGCACCTTGTGGATACAAAAAAATGTACCGCCATGTCACTCATTATGGAATCGGGCGAGCCCCGTGAGGTGCATCATTTTGCGACGCTTCTCGGCTATGGTGCTTCAGCGGTCAATCCTTATCTTGCACATGCGACCATTAAGCAGATGGTAAGGGAAGACATTCTCGATAAGGATTATTATGCGGCAGTTGAGGATTATGATAATGCAATCCTCTTCGGCATCGTTAAGATAGCTTCTAAAATGGGCATCTCAACGATACAGTCCTATCAGGGCAGCAAGATATTTGAGGCAATCGGTATATCAAGTGAAGTCATAAATGACTATTTCACCGGAACAGTAAGCCGTGTGGGCGGCATCACATTGGAGGATATCGGAAATGCTGTTGATAAGCAGCACAGCAGAGCATTCGATCCCCTGGGACTTAAGGTGGATCTTGAGCTTTCCGCAATGGGAAGACATAAGGAGCGTTCGCAGGGTGAGCATCACAGATATAATCCTGAGACCATCCATATGCTTCAGCTTTCCACCAGAGAAGGAAATTACGAAAAGTTCAAGGAATATGAAAAAATGGTTGACGGTGAGTCGACGGGATATCTGAGAAGCCTGCTTGAGTTCAACTACCCCGAAGAGGGGATTGGCCTTGATGAGGTTGAGAGTGAGGATGAGATTGTAAAAAGATTCAAGACAGGAGCAATGTCCTACGGATCCATTTCCGAGGAGGCTCATCAGACACTTGCCGTGGCAATGAATCATTTGCACGGAAAGAGCAACAGCGGTGAAGGCGGTGAGAGTGACGAGAGAATAGAATCCGCCGGAACCGATAATGACAGAAGCTCTGCGATAAAGCAGGTTGCAAGCGGAAGGTTCGGTGTTACAAGCCGTTACCTTGTAAGCGCGAAGGAAATCCAGATCAAGATGGCGCAGGGTGCCAAGCCCGGTGAAGGAGGACATCTTCCCGGCAAAAAGGTTTATCCCTGGATTGCTAAGACAAGACATTCGACTCCCGGCGTGAGCCTTATCTCACCTCCGCCTCATCATGACATTTATTCCATAGAGGATCTGGCGCAGCTTATCTATGATCTGAAATGTGCCAATAAGAATGCAAGGATATCCGTGAAGCTTGTTTCCGAAGCAGGTGTCGGAACAGTAGCTGCGGGCGTTGCAAAGGCCGGTGCAGCAGTGGTTCTCATTTCCGGTTACGACGGAGGAACGGGAGCGGCTCCCCTTTCATCCATTCATAACGCCGGACTTCCCTGGGAGCTCGGTCTTGCGGAAACGCATCAGACGCTCCTTGCAAACGGACTCAGAAATCGCGTCGTTGTAGAGACTGACGGAAAGCTTATGAGCGGCAGGGATGTTGCAATCGCCGCAATGCTCGGTGCCGAGGAATTCGGTTTTGCAACGGCTCCACTGGTAACCCTGGGCTGCGTTATGATGCGTCAGTGTCAGTCGGATACCTGTCCCATGGGTGTTGCAACTCAGAATCCCGAGCTCAGAAAGCGCTTTGCTGGCAAGCCGGAATATGTTGAGAACTTTATGCATTTCATAGCCAGACAGCTGAGAGAGATAATGGCTTCTCTCGGAATCAGAACAGTTGAGGAGCTGGTGGGCAGAAGCGACCTTCTTAAGGTTAAGGAAAACCTTTCGGAGGAAGAAAAGAAGGTTGATCTTTCCGGCCTTCTCCTTCATATGAATGCGGAGCCTATCTGTCACGAGGAAAAGAATCTCTATGATTTTAAACTCTGTGAAACAAAGGATGAAAGCGTTCTGCTGAAATCAAAGAAGGTAAGAAATGCAATCGAGACAGGTGAAAAAGCGGAAATAACCTGCAGTCTCGAAAGTACGGACAGAACCTTCGGTACACTTCTGGGAGCGGAAATTACAAGAAAGCATCCCGAGGGACTTGCCGAGGATACGATAACGGTAAAATGTACAGGCTCGGGCGGCCAGAGCTTCGGCGCATTTATCCCGAAGGGCCTTACGCTTTCACTTTCCGGTGACAGTAATGATTATTTCGGAAAAGGACTTTCCGGCGGAAAGCTCATTATATCCGCACCCAAGGCTGCAAGCTACGATCCGGAGAATAATATCATTATCGGAAATGTGGCTCTCTATGGCGCAACCTCCGGTGAAGCATATATCGCGGGAATGGCGGGTGAAAGATTCGCCATCAGAAATTCCGGCGCGACATCGGTTGTTGAGGGCGTCGGCGAGCACGGCTGCGAATATATGACAGGCGGCGTTGTGGTCATACTCGGAAGCACGGGAAAGAACTTTGCGGCGGGAATGAGCGGTGGAGTGGCTTATGTGCTGGACGAAAAAAACACATTATATAAGAACCTCAACAAGCAGCTTGTAAGTATGGAAGAAATAACCGAAAAGCAGGAGGCCGAGGAACTGAAGCGGATAATCACAAGGCATGTTCAGGCGACCGGGTCGCTTAGAGGTCAGAGGATACTGGATGAATTTGATGAGTATATCGTTCATTTCAAGAAGGTGATCCCCGTTGATTATAAGGAGATACTCAGACTCATAGCTAAGGAGACCGAGATGGGTGCTGATGCCGATACGGCAAAGATTGAAGCTTTCAGAGCCTTTACGGGAGGTGAAAGATAATGGGTAAGATAACAGGATTTTTGGAATATGACAGAGTAAACGGTCCGGTCCGTGATGAAGAGTCCAGGGTTAAGGATTTCAATGAATTTCACGATATGCTTAAAATGAAGGATCAGCAGGAACAGGCCGCAAGATGTATGGACTGCGGAATCCCCTTCTGCCAGGCGGGAGTGATGATAGCCGGAATGGCTTCGGGCTGTCCGCTTAAGAATCTCGTGCCCGAGATCAACGATCTTGTTTACAGAGGAAAGCCGGAGGAGGCTTACAGGAGACTTTCGATAACTCACAGCTTTCCCGAATTTACAAGCAGGGTATGTCCGGCACTTTGTGAGGCTGCATGTACCTGCGGACTTCATGATGAGCCGGTATCAACAAAGGAAAACGAAAAGGCGGTTATCGAATACGCCTTCGAACACGGCCTTGTGAAGGAGGAGACTCCGAAGTACCGTACAGGTAAGAAGGTTGCGATTGTCGGAAGCGGTCCTTCGGGACTTGCGGCGGCGCAGCTTCTGAACAGCCGCGGTCATTATGTTACGGTTTACGAAAAGAAGGACCGTGTGGGAGGACTTCTTCGCTATGGTATCCCGAACATGAAGCTTGATAAATCCGTTATCGACAGAAGGATAAGCCTGATGGAAAATGCCGGAGTTAAGTTTGTTGTAAATGCGGATGTCGGAAAGGATATTTCCGCCAAAGAGCTTCTTAAGGAATATGATAGTGTAATCCTTGCCTGCGGAGCGGGAAATCCGAGAGATATCAAGGCACCCGGAAGAGATGCAAAGGGTATAAGATTTGCGGTTGATTTTCTTACGGAAGTAACAAAGACGCTGCTTGACAGTGATTTCAAGAAGCCACCCTATGACCTTGTGCGGGATAAGGATGTGCTTGTGATCGGCGGAGGCGACACGGGAAATGACTGTGTCGGAACCTGTATCCGTCTCGGTGCAAAAAGCGTAAAGCAGCTTGAGATGATGCCTGTTCCGGCGGAAAAAAGACTTCCCTCAAACCCGTGGCCGGAGTGGCCGAAGGTTCTGAAGGTGGATTACGGCCAGGAAGAAGCAATATATAAATTCGGTGAGGATCCGAGAGTATATCAGACAACGGTAAAGGAATTCATTAAGGATAAAAAAGGAAATCTGAAGGAAGTGGTCCTTATATCACTTACGCCGGAGCGTGACGAAAAGACAGGAAGGATGAACATGGTGCCCGTTGAAGGCTCCGAAAGAACCGTAAAGGCAGACCTTGTACTTATAGCTGCCGGCTTCCTCGGAAGCGAAAAATATGTGACGGACGCATTTAACGTTGAGCTCGACGGACGGACAAATGTAAAGACCGCTCCCGGAGCATATGCATCCTCTAAAGAAAAAATCTATACCTGCGGAGACATGCACCGTGGCCAGTCCCTCGTAGTCTGGGCCATCTTTGAAGGCCGCAGCGCCGCCAAGGAAGTGGATGAGGCACTAATGGGCTACACAAATCTATGACAATAAAATCGGTATATATGTGCAGACAGGAAACAGTTAGTTGTGTGCTCGGTATATATGCTGACAGGATACAAACAGTCGTGTGCTCGATATATACGTGCAGACAAGAAACAGTTAGTTGTGTGCTCGATATATACGTGCAGACAAGAAACAGTCAGTTGTGTGCTCGATATATACGTGCAGACAAGAAACAGTTAGTTGTGTGCTCGATATATACGTGCAGACAAGAAACAGTCAGTCGTGTGTCCGGTATGTATCTTGACGAACCGTTTGAGGGCCTCGGTGCTTAATGATTACGAGTCGTAAGACGAAGTAAGAATTTAGCACCGCTAGGGGTGCCCTCACCGCCCGAAAGGGTTGTTCGGAAAGATACATACCGGACACACGACGAAAGAATGTTGTATTAAAATGTGCCAGATATCTTTCCCCTGTCACATTTTGGAGGTTATTATGACGAAGTATATTTTTGTGACCGGCGGCGTCGTCTCCGGTCTCGGCAAAGGAATAACGGCAGCTTCCCTCGGAAGGCTGCTGAAGGCAAGGGGGCTTAAGGTGGCAGCCCAGAAGCTGGATCCGTATATAAATGTGGATCCCGGCACGATGAGTCCGTACCAGCACGGAGAGGTCTATGTGACCGAGGACGGTGCTGAGACAGATCTGGACCTCGGACATTATGAAAGATTTATAGACGAGAATCTTACGAAGTATTCCAATCTGACCTCGGGTAAGGTATACTGGAATGTACTGAATAAGGAGAGACGCGGAGAGTACCTCGGTTCGACGGTACAGGTGATCCCTCATATCACAAATGAGATCAAGGAATTTATTTACCGTGCCGGAAGAGAGACCTCGGCGGATGTGATAATAACCGAGATCGGCGGGACCATAGGAGATATCGAATCACAGCCGTTCCTTGAAGCTGTCCGGCAGATTTCGCTTGAGGTCGGAAAAGGGAACAGCCTGTTCATTCATGTTACATTGGTACCTTATCTTCACGGCTCAAATGAACATAAATCAAAGCCGACACAGCATTCCGTTAAGGAACTGCAGGGAATGGGTATCGCTCCGGACATAATCGTGCTGAGATGTAATGAGCCGCTCGAAGAAGGCATTTTCAAAAAGATATCCATGTTTTGCAATGTGAAGGAAGACTGCGTCATCGAAAACAGAACTCTGGACAGTCTTTATTCGGCGCCGCTCATGCTTGAAAAAGGAAACCTTTCGGGAGTTGTCTGCAGGGAACTCGGAATAAATGCACCCGATCCCGATCTTACCGAATGGGAAAATCTTGCAGAGAGGATTGCAAAAGCCGACAAAGAGGTTACAATAGGACTTGTCGGAAAATATACCCAGCTTCACGATGCATATCTTTCCGTTGCGGAGGCACTTCATCACGCTGGCTATCAGCATATGGCCAAGGTGAATATCGAATGGATAGATTCCGAAGAGCTTGATGAGGCAAATATAAGAAGCAGGATGAAGAATATTTCGGGTATAATAGTTCCCGGCGGTTTCGGCGACAGAGGAATCGAAGGGATGATCCTTGCCGCAAAATACGCGAGGGAAGAAGGTATTCCGTATTTCGGGATATGTCTCGGAATGCAGATTGCAGTTATTGAGTATGCGAGAAATGTGTGCGGTATCACCGATGCCTGCTCGGGTGAGTTTCATGATCCTTCGGAGCATAAGGTTATTGACTTTATGCCCGGACAGTCGGATGATATCGAAAAGGGCGGCACACTCCGTCTGGGAAGCTATCCCTGCTGCATAAAGCCGGGAACCGTTATGGAGAAATGCTACGGAACGACAAGGATAGACGAAAGACACAGACACCGCTATGAATTTAATAATGAATACAGAGAAGTATTAAGTGAGGGCGGACTTACATTATCGGGACTTTCACCCGACGGAAATCTGGTGGAGACCGTGGAGCTTAGCAATCATCCGTTTTATATCGGAGTTCAGTTCCATCCCGAGTTCAAGTCCAGACCCAACAGACCGCACCCTCTGTTCAGAGAGTTCGTTGGAAGTGCGATAAAGACACTTCACTTATGACACACCATTCACCGAACGGGGAGGGGCATAGCACTATTAGGAGGCAGATTAAAATGCAATACGACAAAAAGCTCATTTTAGAGGATGGAAGTGAGTACCTCGGTACCGGCTTCGGTGCCGATGTGACAAGGGTATGCGAGATAGTTTTCAATACCTCGATGGCAGGTTATCAGGAAATCGTTTCAGATCCGTCATATACGGATCAGGCGGTTGTGATGTCCTATCCGCTGATAGGAAATTACGGAATAACCGATGAGGATTTCGAAAGTAAGCTGATAGCGCCGTCGGGATTTATCGTGCGCGATATCAATGACAATCCGTCTAACTTCAGATGGGCCAAGACATTGCCTGAGCTTCTGGAAGAGGCAAATGTGCCGGGAATTGCCGGAATAGATACCAGAATGCTGGTCAGAAAGATAAGGGACAGAGGAACGATGAGATGCATCATATGCGATGCATCTGTTTCTGTGTCTGAGGGTCTTGCGAAAATAAGTGAGACCGAGATCCCTCATGATGCGGTAAAACGCTGCAGCTGCAAGAAAAAATGGTACAGTCGTACATCGAATCCCGTTTTTAATGTGGTTGCCATCGATTGCGGAATGAAGACAAATATCGTAAGAATGCTGAATAAAAATAAATGTAATGTGACGATAGTTCCTTACGACACAAGCAGTGAGGATATACTGTCACTTCATCCGGACGGGATATTCATTTCAAACGGGCCCGGCGACCCGGAGGATGTGACTGAGGTTATCGAAACCTTGAAAAATTTGAGAGGTACGGTTCCCATGTTCGGAATCTGCCTCGGCCATCAGCTTCTTTCGCTTTCATACGGTGCGAGGACCTATAAGCTTAAGTTCGGACACAGAGGCGGAAACCATCCCGTGCGCGATCTTAAGACCGGAAGGATAGAAATCACAAGTCAGAATCACAGCTATGCGGTTGATGAAAAGTCCCTTGAGGGAACCGGGCTTACCGTGTCGCACATTAATATTCTAGATAATACCGTTGAGGGTGTGGAATGCGCTGCCGACAGAGTATTTTCCGTTCAGTATCATCCGGAAAGCGCACCCGGTCCGCAGGACAGCAGATACCTTTTCGAAAGGTTTACGGGACTTATGAAGGAGGTGCAGGAAAATGCCTAAGAGGACTGACATAAAAAAAGTACTGGTGATCGGCTCGGGACCCATTGTGATAGGCCAGGCGGCCGAATTTGATTATGCGGGAACACAGGCCTGCCTTGCTCTTAAGGAGGAGGGCTACGAGGTCATTCTTGCAAATTCCAACCCGGCTACCATTATGACTGACAGAGCAATCGCCGATAAAGTTTATATGGAACCGCTTACACTTGAATACATGGCTCGTATATGCAGATACGAGAGACCAGATGCGATAGTTCCCGGAATCGGTGGACAGACGGGTCTTAATCTTTCGCTGCAACTTTACGATAAGGGCGTTTTGGATGAATGTGAGATAGAGCTTCTCGGAACCGATGCGGACAGCATCAGAAGAGCGGAGGACAGGGAGGAATTTAAGGAGCTTTGTGAAAAGCTGGGTGAACCCGTAGTTCCTTCAGCCATTGCCGAAAGCATTGATGAGGGCCTTGCGGCTGCTTCGGAAATAGGCTATCCCGTTATCCTTCGACCTGCATTTACACTTGGCGGAACCGGAGGGGGCTTTGCCAAGGATGAGGATGAAATGCGTGAGAGGATGAAGAATGCGCTTGCACTTTCACCTGTTCATCAGGTTCTGGTCGAAAAGAGCATTAAAGGCTATAAAGAGATCGAATACGAAGTAATGAGAGACGCAAATGATACCGCGATCACGGTCTGCAATATGGAAAATATGGACCCTGTCGGTATACATACCGGAGATTCCATCGTTGTTGCGCCCAGTCAGACACTTACAAATAAAGAATATCATATGCTTCGTGACAGCGCTCTTCGGATAATCCGTGCGCTTAAGATAAAGGGAGGCTGTAATGTTCAGTTTGCACTGGATCCGGAATCCTTTAACTATTATGTGATAGAGGTTAATCCCAGGGTTTCGAGATCCTCCGCGCTTGCCTCTAAAGCCAGCGGATATCCCATTGCAAGGGTTTCCGCAAAGGTTGCTGTAGGAATGAATCTTGACGAGATCATGCTCGCAAATACACCTGCCTGCTTTGAGCCGTCACTGGATTATGTCGTGACTAAGATGCCGAGATTCCCGTTTGATAAATTTACTCTTGCATCAAATGTGCTTTCCACACAGATGAAGGCTACAGGTGAGACGATGAGTGTGGGAAGAACCATGGAGGAGAGCCTTCTTAAGGCTATCCGTTCACTTGAAGACGGCAAGAATCACATTCATCTGGAAAAGTTTGATGTTAAGAGTCTTTCCGAAAGGGAAGGTGAAGAGGGCAGGAAGGAAGCCGTAGATGCTCTTCTCAAATACATTGAAGAGGGTACCGATGACAGGATTTATGCAATTTCCGAGCTCCTCTGGCTTGGTGTCGATCCACAGGTCATCTATCAGAGGACAAAGATAGATATGTTCTTCCTTGATAAGATAAAGAAGATAGTTGATTTCGAGATACTTATCGAGGAAAGCTGCAGAGACAGGGCAGAGGGCGAAGAGCTTATCGATAAGGAAATACTTCTCGATGCTAAGAAAATGGGATTTTCGGATTCCTATATCGCTGAGCTTGTAGGCTGCGGTGAGACGGATATCTGGGATATTAGAAGGCAGTATGACATACATCCCGTTTATAAGATGATCGATACCTGCGCGAGTGAGTTTGAAAGCTATGTACCGTATTTCTATTCGACCTATGAAGAGGAAAATGAGTCGATCGTTTCCGAAAATCAGAAGATAATCGTTCTCGGCTCCGGTCCCATCAGGATCGGTCAGGGTGTGGAGTTTGACTATTCGACCGTGCATGCCGTAAAGACGATTCATGAAATGGGCTATGAGGCCATTGTCATAAATAATAATCCCGAAACTGTTTCGACTGATTATACTACTGCGGATAAGCTGTATTTCGAGCCGCTTACTCCGGAAGATATCATGAATATAATCGATCTCGAAAAGCCGGTCGGAGTTATTACGAGCCTGGGAGGACAGACTGCCGTAAATCTCGCCGAGCCTCTTTCCGAAAGAGGAGTTAAGATCATCGGTACAGACACGGCTGCTATATTTAAGGCAGAGGACAGAGACGCATTTGAGGAGATGATAAAGTCTCTGGGCATCCCTCATCCCGAGGGTATCGCGGTTACCAATATCGAGGACGGACTTAAGGCTGCGAGTGAGATAGGTTATCCTGTTCTGGTGAGACCTTCCTTTGTGCTGGGAGGCCGCGCGATGGAGATAGTCGCAAATGAGGAAAGTCTGAAAACCTACCTGAAAAATGCGGTCGATGTCGATAAGGAAAGACCTGTTCTGGTCGATAAATACATTGTCGGTAAGGAGGTTGAGGTTGATGCCGTCTGTGACGGTGAGAATGTTTTCCTTCCGGGAATAATGGAGCTTGTCGAAAGGACGGGTGTTCATTCGGGAGACAGTATCAGTGTTTATCCTCCGTATTCGATTTCCGAAAAGGTAAAGGATACCATATGGGATTATACGAAGAAGCTGGGAGTGGGTATCGGCATAAAGGGCCTTTATAACATTCAGTTTATCGTTGATAAGGATGATAATGTGTTCATCATCGAGGTTAATCCGAGAGCCTCGCGAAGCGTTCCGTTCCTGTCGAAGGTAACAAGCGTTCCTCTCGTTAAAATTGCAACAAGGGTTATGCTCGGCGAGGATCTGAAGTGTCAGGGCCTTGCGGATACAAGGAAGCCGGAAAAGGATTTCTGGTATGTCAAGGCGCCCGCATTTTCATTCGAAAAGTTAAACGGAATGGATGCATATCTTTCGCCGGAAATGAAATCCACGGGTGAGGCGATAGGCTACGATAAGAGCCTTAAGAGGGCGCTTTATAAAGCGCTTCAGGCATCCGGGATCAAGATGAAGGAATACGGTACCGTGATGGTAACTCTGGCTGATGAGGATAAGGAGGAAGCACTTCCTCTGATCAGGCGTTTCTATGAGCTCGGCTTCAATATCGAGGCGACAGTGGGAACGGGTGAATTCTTAAAGGAGCACGGCATAAGGACTCGTATAAGGGGCAAGATAAGCGAGGGCAGTGACGAGGTGCTGAAGTCCATCAGAGCGGGATATGTAAGCTACATTATAAACACGAGAGCGATACTGTCCGGTATTCATTATAGTGACGGAGTGGAGATAAGACGCTGTGCCATAATGAACGGTGTCACCATGTTCACATCACTTGATACAGTGAAGATACTTCTTGATGTCCTTGAGGATATTTCTCCGAGGATAAGTGAGATATGATAGTCCGGACAGACATGACCAAGAGAATATGCGTTAATTTACGCGGATCAGTGAGATTTAAGGGAGGTCAAAATGACATATACATATGAGGATGTAATGAAATATATAGAAGAGGAAGATGTAAAATTCATTCGACTTGCTTTTCGTGATTCATTCGGGATTCAGAAGAATATCTCTGTAATGCCGGGTGAGATGAAGAAGGCGTTTGATGAAGGGATTCCCATCAATGCAAGAGAGGTGAGAGGCTTTTCGGATTCGCAGTCCGCGTCTCTTTATCTTAAGCCGGATGCGGATACAATGGCGATACTTCCCTGGAGGCCTGACAGCGGCAAGGTGCTTCGTATGTACTGCGGCGTTTATACTCCGGATGGAGTGGAATATATAGCCGATACAAGAGCGGTACTTAAAAAAGCCATTAAGGAGGCAGAGAACGCGGGGGTAGAATTCAGGTTCGGTACCGAGACGGAATTTTATCTTTTCCTTAAGGATGAAGAGGGAAGACCGACAAAGACTCCTTATGACAATGCCGGTTATCTTGACATTGCTCCTCTTGATAAATGTGAAAATGTTCGAAGAGAGATTTCTCTTACCATAGAGAGAATGGGCCTTACGCCTGAAAGATCTCATCATGAAAGAGGACCGGGGCAGAATGAAATAGATTTTCATTATGCCAAGCCGCTTAAGGCTGCGGATCAGATGACAACCTTTAAGATGGTCGTAAGCACCATTGCAGACCGTTACGGGCTTCATTCTGATTTTTCGCCTATGCCTCTGGAGGGGCTTCCCGGAAACGGTTATCATATCAATATTTATGCGGCAGACAGTGAAGGCAATGATGTCGTAAAATACGCTGCAGCGGGAATAATGGATAAGATAAGGGATATAACGATTTTCCTGAATCCGACGGATGCTTCTTATTCGAGACTCGGAAATAATTCCGCGCCCGATAAGGTAAACTGGTCAAGTGCAGGTGAGTCGGAGCTTATGTATATAGAACCCGGAAGAAAGAGAACGAGAGCGGAGCTGAGATCCCCGGATGCATCAAGTAATCCGTATCTTGTTTACGCACTTCTTATACATGCCGGACTTCTCGGCATAAAGGAGAAATGCAGCCTTCCCGAGGAAATGGACAACGGCGTAATGCTTCTGCCCGGTTCCCGTAAAGAGGCGGCGGGACTTGCCGCAAAGAGTGAATTCGTAAAGGATTTCGTGCCGGAGGAGATAATCAGATCTTATACCGGGAATTAGGAGGTTCGATCATGTCGAAAAGAGATGACTTTTATCACTCCATACTGATCGTTTCGGCCTCCGAGCAATTTGACCTTTTAGTGAAGAAATCATTGGCAGGGTTTACCACGATCGATATCCGTAAAAGCGCGTCGATGGCTCGAAGATGCATTCTCGAGAGATACTATGACATAGTTGTCATCAATTCGCCTCTTCCGGATGAAACCGGAGAGGATTTTGCAATCTTCGTTACGGAAAAATGCAATGCATCGGTCCTTATGGTAACTCCGCAGGATGTCTATGAGGATGCGCTAAGCAGGGTGACAGATTTCGGAGTACTTATCGTGCCCAAGCCGTCACCGCGCGGGCGGATAGATAAGGCTATCCGTTATCTTGTTGCGGTACAGGATAAGATACACACCGTCGAAAGAAAAGCGCAGGCCGCCGAGGAAAAGCTGGAAGAGATGCGAACAGTAAGTAAAGCAAAGTTCATACTTGTCGAGAAGAAGCACATGACCGAGGACGAGGCTCACCGCCTGATCGGAAAGATGGCCATGGATAACGGGATTTCCCGCGGCCGTGCCGCACGTATGATCCTCGACGAGGAGGAATGATATTTAAGGGGACGGGTATACTGTCACATTTGGCGGATTTTTGTCTGCATAATGTGAAAATGTACCCGTCCCCTCTGCTTTATATTTCTCATTGTGAAATAATGTTATATAGTGTTATAATGAGCGCCGGAGGTATAAAAAAATGAAGGTTTTTAAAAGTTTGGAAAAGTTTTTAGCGATTATTCTTGTCGCTTCTCTGATGGTATTTACGGCAGGCTGTGCGGATGATTATGAAGAATATCTTGACGAGTACGACGAGTATGACGACGAGTATGACGACAAATATGATGAGACTGACGATGAATATGCCGGGGATGAGGAATATGAGGATACGAGCAGTGCCGGGCAGGGCGGAGCAAGCGTTCTGAAGGGTGTTGTGCTTTCGGTAAATGAGTCTGACGGAAAGCTTAACATAGTTCGTGAGCAGCCTACGGTAACGGATGAAAAAGAAGATGACGATCTGTGGACGATCTTCGTATATCTCTGCGGTACGGATCTGGAGTCGGGTGACGGCTGCGCCACAGGTGACTTCGAAGAGATGATGGCAGCGGTAAAGAGCGATAATGTTCGTTTCGTCGTTCAGACAGGCGGCGCATCACAGTGGAATCTGGAAGGCTTCGATTCCAATAAATTCCAGAGGGTTGTAGTTCAAAACGGTGAGATAGAGCAGGTTGATGAACAGCCTGTAGCAGGAATGGGTCTTGCGGACTCATTTGCGGATTTCCTTATCTGGGGTTCCGAAAATTATGATTCCGAGCATACGGGTGTTGTCCTTTGGAATCACGGCGGTGGAAGCATTACAGGCGTCTGCTTTGACGAGCTCTTTGAATTTGATTCGCTGGATCTTACCGAGCTGGATAATGCGTTCTACGAGAATCTTAAAAAGACAGGTCATAAATTTGATTTTATAGGCTTTGATGCCTGCCTGATGGGTACGGTTGAAACGGCAAATATCCTTGCAACCTACGCCGATTATATGTACGGCTCAGAAGAAATGGAGCCCGGAAGCGGATGGAACTATACTGCCATCGGTAACTATCTTGCGGAAAATCCCGATGCCGACGGAGCTTCTCTCGGTAAGGAGGTCTGCGACAGCTATCTTCAGGCAAGTATAGATATCGGTGACGGAAATATAGCAACTCTTTCGGTCATCGATCTTTCAAAGGTGGATGATCTTCTGATAAGCTTTAACGATCTTGCGAAAAATATGTATTCCTCGGGAGAGGATAGCAGCGCAAGGGCGGAGATGATAAGAGGCATTACCGCAGCGGATAATTACGGCGGAAATGACAAGAGTGAAGGCTATACAAATATGGTGGATATGGGCGGTATCATAGCTTCGGTTGCTGATTATGCGGATGGCTCGGCTGCTGCGATGAAAGCACTTGAGAATGCGGTTATGTATTCCGTTACCGGCTCGGATCATCAGGGCTGCAGTGGTCTTTCAATGTATTATCCCTTATCGATACAGGGTTCGAACGAGCTTAAGATGTTCGGAAAAATCTGTGTCAGCCCTTATTATCTTTCCTTTGTTGACGATCAGGGAATCGGTGCTGTTGCAGGCACTTCGGATTCAGGAGATGATGGTCAGGATGATTCGGGTGAC
>CACYCJ010000058.1 GCA_902772925.1 uncultured Lachnospiraceae bacterium | reverse complement strand
TACATTTTTAATAAGGGCATTCAATATTTATAAGCGGATGACAGGCCTCCAAAAGATGCATGCTTCATGCAGTGAGTGGAAGTCAGAGGCTTATGTGAGAATCCCCACCTAGCTTAGGCTAGGATCAAAATGCGGAGGACGGCATTTCGGATATTTTATATTTGCCTATTTCATGCAGTTAAGGATGTATCTATAGCTTGCCGAATGCTTGCATTCAGGGCAAGCTATAGATATGTCCTTAAATATATGAGGCGTAGCCTCATATATCGCCGTTTGCAAGCGGCGAAGCCGCAAACGGCGACTGCATGAAAAAAAGTTTCAGGTAGCCGCGCCGTTTGGAAGCGGCGAAGCCGCAAACGGCGACTGCATGAAAAAAGCTGTACTTATTTTGGGAGGCGGATTTTATGTCTCAAAATGAATACATAGAAGTTGCATCGGATTTTGATCAGGATGAAATAGACAGACATGAAGAAGTAGTAAAGCGAGGTAATCTCTTTGTTACTTTTTTTGAAAATGGCCGTGAATTCCTCGCCAATTCTCTTGAGGAGCATGTAGGCGCATTTTCAGCTCAGACGGCATTCTTCCTGTTCCTTTCCATTTTCCCTTTTTTAGCAGTGCTCCTTTCACTGGCTCAATTTCTGCCCGTTTCTTATGAGGAGATCAGTGCATTTATCGTTGATAACTGTCCCATTCATTTCCAAGGAATAATTTTACAGATTTTTAATGATATTTATCATGGCTCTACAAAAACATCCACGATAGTTTCGTTATTCATGGCGTTATGGTCATCGGCGAAGGCTATGCTTTCCGTAAAAAACTGTCTTGATGAAATCTATCGTGCCCGTGACAGAAGAAATTATTTCTTTAAAAGGATATTAAGTATGTTTTATACCCTGGTCATGGTCGGGATTATGATGCTTATGATCTTTTTAAATATATTCGGGAAAAAAATCCTGTCATTCATAAATTCGAAGATAACCGTGGTTGACGAGTCGACCTGGCAGGTATTCAATCTGAGAATGCCCATAACATTCATTATAATGTTTATATTGATGCTGATGCTATATTCATTTACACCGAACAGAAAGCTGAAGCTGAGGCGGCAGATACCGGGAGCACTGCTTGCATCCGTCGGCTGGGTTCTGGTATCAAAGGTTTTTACCCTTGTGATTCACTTCTACTATGATTTTTCAAAGGTATACGGATCACTTTCTTCGGTAGTACTTGTTATGCTTTGGGTTTATATTCTTGCATGGATACTTTATATAGGCGCAATGCTGAATGAGTTTATATATGAATATTTCATATATCCCAAGAAATATTTAAGACCTTATACGCGAGACAGATATTATCAGAATCTGAAATCCGATAATCCTGCCTACACGAAGGTCTTGAAATATACAAAAGAAAAATTAAAACATGAAAAAGAAGAGATAATCGAAAGCATTCACGATCACTGAAGCTTTTCTATGGCTGCACTGATCCTGTTAATGCTTTCTTCTTTTCCGATAAGGGAGAGAAGCTCGGTCGCGCCGCCAGGTGTAGCTGCTTTTCCGGAAAGAGCGGTTCTGATAGGCCACATTACATATCCGGTCTTATATTCGTGTGAAGCTGCAAATTCCTTGAGTAATTCGAATAATGAATCATTATCAAATGCGTCGGCATTCTGAAGAACAGGAAGAACTTCCTTAAGAAGTGTAAGGGAGTTTTCCGGATTAGTCTTCATTTTCTTATGTGTATAAAGTGAAATGTCATAATCGGGAACTGCTTTAAAGAAATCAATCTGCTCCTCTATATCCTCAAAGGTCTCAATTCTGGTCCTTATCATCGAGGAGATTTTTTTTGTATCCATTCCTTCGGGCAGATACTTTTCCAGATAAGGAAGAGCAAGCTCGTAGAATCGGTCTTCGTCCATTGCCTTAAAATATTCTCCGTTCATCCACTTCAGCTTCGTTATATCGAATACTGCCGGTGATTTTGAAATATTATGATAGTCAAATATCTTTACCAGTTCTTCGAGTGAAAAAATCTCTCTGTTTTCCTCAGGGCTCCAACCGAGAAGAACAATGAAGTTCACGATAGCTTCGGGTAAGAAGCCCTGCTCGAGAAGATCCTCAAACGAGGAATGGCCGGAACGCTTACTGAGCTTATTATGATTTTCGTCGGTAATGAGAGGGCAGTGAATATAAACGGGAACCTCCCAGCCGAATGCTTCATATAAACGGTTATATTTGGGGGCTGATGAGAGGTATTCCCTTCCTCGTACAACATGAGTTATGCCCATGAGATGATCGTCAACCACATTTGCAAAATTGTATGTGGGATATCCGTCCGACTTGATAAGGATCATGTCATCAAGCTCTTCATTCGGAACCGTTATATCGCCATAGAGCTCATCACTGAAGGTTGTTGTTCCGGTTACGGGATTGTTCTGACGAATAACATATGACTCGCCGGCAGCAAGTCTTTTTTCAACCTCGTCCTTGGGAAGGTTGAGGCAATACTTATCATAATGGAAAACTGTTTTTCCTTCCATCTCCACCTCGAGTGACTTTAGTCTTTCTTCGGTGTCTATACTGTCAAAGCAGTAGTATGCTTCACCCTTTTCGACAAGCTTTTTGGCATATTCCAGATAAATGCCCTGAGCCATTCTTTCTGACTGGACATAAGGACCGAAGCCTTTATCCTTGTCCGGACCTTCATCCCAGATAAGGCCTGATTTGATGAGGGTGTTATGGATTATTTCAACTGCGCCCTCCATTTCTCTTTCCTGGTCGGTATCCTCTATTCTGAGAATGAAATCGCCGTCCTCATGCTTTGCGATAAGGTATGCGTAAAGAGCTGTTCTTAGGTTGCCGACATGCATCCTTCCCGTAGGGCTCGGAGCAAATCTTGTTCTGATCTTGTTCATAGTATTTCTCCTGAAAAATATTCTTAAAATGTTTACATATAAATACGAAAAAGTATATAATAATACTTGATGTTTTAAGCTTTTAGAGTATATCACAGCACTTTTTTTTTATCAATATTCGGTTGAATAATTACGATCGGGGATATAATGGTAATTATGGGAGGTGGAGATGAGAAGACTGAGAGTTGGAACGGGTAAAAGTGAAACAGAGCTCAGATATACAGATAAGGTCGTTTTCAGGTTAAACGGAAATGATATCGACACGGATTTGGTGATGCTTGAAGAAAGTACCGAGGAGCATCCGATAGAAGAGGCATTGTTCGAACACAGGGTTGATCTTTTGGTCGAAAGGGCAAAGGATATTCCTTTCTTTGAAGAGGATGATGAGATCACTGTTGCCGCTGTTCTCAGAAGGGCAGAGGTGAAGGCTGCCTTTATAGCCGTAAAAGATAAAGAAATGTCGGAAATAAAAAAGGTTTTTGTTCCGGACAGGAGGAGGTTTCAGCAGTTTAAGCTGGAAAATCCAACGGTTGATACCGATATAATGCCTTACGATGCGGAAGAAATGCTGCGTGCCATAAGAAGGGGTGAATGTGACGGGGCAGTTGTAGACGGCGCCGACGCACTAATATTTGATATGGATTGCTTAAGCGATGTAAGTCTTACGCTTCTTCCGATTGAAAGCTACCTTCCCGAGGCGGGCGCAGGGATTACGGCGATAATAACATTTAAGGGCGGAATGGTAGAAGAGATAGTTGAAAAAATGAATTCTTCTTACACATATATAGAGCTTGAGGCTGAGATGGCATTTATGAATAATATAAGCCCGGATCTTTTGGAGCTTGTTTCCGTATATGCCTCCATTGAGAATTCCGATATATGCATAAGGGCATCTGTTGTACAGGCCGGCAAAAGACTGTTTTTTGAGGAAAAAGCGCCGCTCAGAGAAGCGGAGCAGCTTGCAAAGGAGCTTGCGTTAAGATTTTGATATGGGGATGCACCTGCCGAAAGGACGAGGCTATCCTGAAGATTTGGAGAAAAAGTTATGCAAAAGGTATCACTTATAGTTCCCTGTTATAATGAAGAGGAAAGCATCGTAATACTGTATGATGCTATCAAGGATGTGGAAAAAGGCTTAAGGGACAGATATACATTTGAGATGGTGATGGTTAATGACGGTTCTTCGGATAAGACTCTGGAAATATTAAAGGGGCTGGCCGAAAAAGATCCGGAAGTTAAATATATATCATTTTCGAGAAATTTCGGGAAAGAAGCGGCAATGTATGCCGGCTTCTGTAATTCCACGGGAGATCTCGTAGCGGTAATGGATGCCGATATGCAGGATCCGCCTTCACTTCTTCCGGAGATGCTGAGCATTATCGAGTCGGGGGAATATGACAGCGTCGCGACAAGGCGGGTTTCAAGAAAGGGTGAGCCGATAATCAGAAGCTTTTTTGCAAGGCGATTCTATAAGCTGATCAACAGAATTTCGGATACCGATCTGGTAGACGGTGCCCGTGATTTCAGATTGATGAAAAGGAAGATGGTGGATGTTATCATAGAAATGGATGAATATAACCGTTTTTCCAAGGGTATTTTCGGCTGGATAGGTTTCAGAACCTATTGGCTCCCTTTTGAAAATACGGAAAGAGTGGCGGGTAAAACAAAATGGAGCTTTTTCGGGCTGTTCAGATATGCAATCGACGGTATCATCAATTTTTCGCAGGCACCCCTGACCATAGCTGCCTGGACCGGAATGCTCTTTACGATATTATCCATGATAGCGGTAGTATTTGTATTTGTCAGACGACTTATGTTCGGTGATCCGGTTGCCGGCTGGGCATCCACGGCATGTATCATTTTGTTTGTAAGCGGTGTACAGCTATTCTGCCTTGGCATTATAGGTGAGTACATGTCAAAGAACTACCTTGAGACCAAGAAAAGACCGCATTATATAATAGCGGAAACAAATGATGAGGAAGCTAAACTTGTAAAGTAAAACAGAATGAATAGGAGCATAAAAATGCAGCATTGTAATTCGTATAAAAGAGTATTCGGAAAATCCGGCAGAGTGGTTAGGATAGTCAGCATCACATTGGTTATCATGCTCTGCCTCAGTCTATTTCAGTTAAATGTTAAGGCTGAAGAGGAAAAGTCTGAGACTGCTACTTCAGCAACAGCCGGGAATTATACAAATGAATCCCGTCCGCAGGACAGTGAAGAGGAGGAAGCATATGAAAGTGCCTCCGTTACCGATGCAGCGGAGCAGAGTACATCCACTGATGCCCGGGAGGTGGAGTTTATTCCTGTTGATTATGAAACAGCTCCGGAGGAAGATGCCGATGAAGAAAATCTGTCGGCGGCAACCGGAAGTGTTGTAAAGCAGCTTCCGGATTCATTAAATATAGCAGCCGGAACAATTAAGGTTTATCCGAATGATGCAAATAACGGAATATACTTCCTGAACGGCGACGGAGAGTTCTATTTTTATTCTCTTGACGATTACAGCCTGAGCCATGTAAATATCAATATCGGGAGTAACCGTTTTTACGGAAATAATGCATTATACTGGACATCCTACGAGTATGATTATAATGCTTCTGATGATTCTCAAAGATATATAAATCATATATATAAATATAATATGAATACAAAAAAACAGTCCCTTATGTGTGATATCAGAGCTGCTTCAAATGTCTCCAATATAGGGGTTGACGGAAAGGAAAATGTATTCGCAACGACTTTTTCGACTCCGTCATATTTTAATGTTTATTCCAAATCCGGAAATCTTATTTGTTCAACTGAATATACAGGTACCGTAGGAGATTTCTATGCATTTGATGATACTTCCGGAAATTTCTATTACAGAGGGTATTATAACTGGGTATACTGGGGTTATGACCATGATATGGATACAGTTGCTACAGGAAATTTTGACGGTAGCACTGTCAGGCTGAATACGAAGCCTCTTATAATCCTGGCTCAGGGCTGGTATAGAAGTATAGCAGCTCCCGTAGACTTTTACGGCGGACGATATGTGGCAATAAGAAGTCTTTTTTGTGATGGATTATGTGGTGTATTGGATTCTAATAAGTTTAATATTGATGATGTAACCGATATTACTACAGAAATTGTTATTGACGGTGGCGTAAGAGTTACTGCTTTTGCCGTAAAAGATCCGTCAGTAATAAAGGTAGCTGATTATGCGTTGTCGTCTGATTTTGGCGATGAAGGTCAATATAGAACGGATCAGAAATGCATAGGTTCGGCATCGGCTTATACAAAAAAGAACGGTAAGGAATACATATGGATAGCGACTGACGATAAAGTTATAAACAGATATCTTATAAAAGACGGTAAAAAGTCCGGGACTCTGAACACAAAATATAATGTTTTTAAGATGATGTCGATTAAAAATGAACTGGTAGTTATAGAGAAGAACGGCGGAAAGTATTATATCGAAAAAGTCAATACCGATGAGCCGACAGAATTCAATATCAGTACAACTGCAAGTCTGAAGACGGGACAAAAGGCTAAGCTTAATGTTACTACGAATTCCGCATTATCGGACGAATTTACTTATTCATCATCTGATAATAAGATTGCCGCAGTGTCAAGGGCCGGAATTATTACCGCATGGAAGCCGGGAACAGCCACCATTACTGTAAAGAGTAAAAGCTATAAACTGTCAAAGCAGGTAAAGATAAAGGTTACTAAACGAAGCATAGGCAGCTTTGTGGATTATAGCAGGATAAACAGCAAAACCATATCC
>CACYCJ010000057.1 GCA_902772925.1 uncultured Lachnospiraceae bacterium | reverse complement strand
TGGAAAGACACCTTCGGGAGACATACGGAACACTTGTCTATCAGGAACAGTTGATGCTGCTTTCTCAGGAGATTGCAGGATTCAGCAAAGGTGAAAGTGACACATTGCGCAGAGCAATATGCAGGATGAATCAGAATCGTTTGTCTGACTTGAAACCTCAATTCATAGAGGGTGGCATCAGAAACGGATATAAAAAGAGAACACTTGAAAGAATCTGGACAGAATGGGAAGAAAACGGAATGCGCCTTTTCAACAAATCCCATGCTGTATGCTATACATGGTTGGCATACCAGATGGCTTACTTGAAAGCAAACTATCCAGAAGAATTTGAGACTGTAATGAATAACTACAAAAATGAAAACAAATATGAATGAAATTATCATGAATGGCCTTACAGGCTTGGCATCCGGATTTGATAAACTTGATGCAGTCACCAATGGTTGGCAAAATGGACACCTAATTGTCATTGCAGGAAGACCTGCAATGGGAAAGACTGCTTTTGCATTGTCTTTAGTGCGCAATATGGCAATAGAGAAGAAAATACCTATTGCGATGTTTTCCCTTGAAATGACGAAAGTTCAGTTGGTGAATCGTTTGATCGCGAATGTCAGTGAGGTTCCTAGTGAGAGAATTAGAAATGGACAGCTTGCGAAGAATGAATGGTCACAAATTGAAACTGGTGTAAGCTCCATGTTGGGTGCACCATTATATGTGGATGATACACCTTCGCTCTCTGTTTCTGACCTTCGTGTGAAGGCTCTCAAGTTGATACGTGACTATGGTGTACAGATGATTATTATCGACTACCTCCAGCTAATAAATGCGCCAGATGGTTCATGCGGGTCGCGCCAAGAAGATATTTCGGCCATTTCCCATTCGCTAAAATTATTGGCTAGAGAACTGGATGTCCCAATCATAGTACTTTCTCAGTTGAATCGTTCTGTGGAACAGCGTACCAGCAGTAACCCTGACAGCAAGCGTCCTCAGTTGAGCGACCTTCGTGAATCAGGAGCCATCGAGCAGGATGCCGATTTGGTATGCTTCATCCACCGTCCTGAATATTATAAGATTTATAAGGATCAGCATGACAGCGACACAAAGGGTGTCGCTGAGATCATCATAGCCAAACATTGTTGTGGTGAAGTGGGAGATGTGCGTCTGTACTTTCACAAAGAGTATGGAACATTTATGAATGAGGAAAATGACAAGAGGATTTTACCTAAAATATTCAAGAAAGATTTGGAGGAGTGAATAAGATTCGCTAACTTTGTTCTTGGAAAAATATACATGTATGAAAATAGTTATTCATCGCGGACTTGACCAAATAGGTGGCTGCATTACAGAAATCAGCACATCCACCTCTCGCGTCTTTATCGACATGGGGAAGAATCTGCCTGGTAATGGGGAAATGATGACGCCAGAGCAAGAAAAGGAGATGGTAGAAGAGTTGTTTGCTCAAAACAAAAAGGAGCATGAAGCTGTCATCTATACGCATGTTCATGAAGATCATGTGGGGATGTTTGGTTATGTGCCTGATGATGTGCCTCAGTATATTGGTGAAGGAGGAAAAGCTGCCTTGTTGACAAAAAATGAATGGATTAAGAAAGGGCTGAAACTACAACTCAAAAGTGCACAAGAATTGGGAGTTGCAGATTTGTCCCAATGTAAGGAGATTGTCAAAAAACAAGAAGAATTGTTGGTGCGAATCCAACAGTTCCTCACATGGGAACGGTCTAAACGCCCCAGGACTTTCAGTATCGGCGACATTCAGATTACTCCTTTCTTCAACAGCCATTCTGCCTATGACTCCTACATGCTGCTGATTGAGGCAGAAGGAAAGAGAATATGGCATATGGGAGATTTTCGCAAACATGGCTATCTGGGCAAACGACTTCTTGATGTGATGAGAATCTATGCAACTAACATTGATGTGCTTATCACAGAAGGTACGATGCTGGGACGTTCAGACGAGTGCATTCATGAATGTGTTGTATCCCAAAAGATGTCGTGTGTGATGGGGGCTTTCAAGTATGTCTTTGTGTTGGCTTCTTCAACAGATATAGAAAGACTTGCTTCCATCAAAGAAGCGACTAAAAAGGCAGGAAAGAGCCTATATGTTTGTTCAGGCATGATGAGAGATATGATGCGCTTGTTCACAGAAAGAGAAAGCAAGATTTCAAAAGGATTGTTTGATTTCCATCCTCGCTTTTACAATGAGGGGAGATCAATGGATTCGTTGAAGAAGAATGGCTTCGTGATGGTGGTCGGAGTAGGGCAAAAGGATCGCGTCTATATGATGAAATCGGAATTGCCTGAGGAAGAGACCTTGCTTATCTATTCTTCATGGGATGGTTACTATAAAGACCCTGAGCAAGTGAAGGTGAACCCTCAATATCTGATGTTTCGTCAAGAATTCCACAATGTGGTGGACATTCATACCTCAGGTCACGCGGACAGACAAACGATTAAGGATGTGATAGAAACAGTCAATCCGAAACAGGCTGTTATCTGTATTCATAAAGATAAAGACCAGACACTCGAATCTCTGAATCTGAGTGACAATCTCAAAAAGAAAATCGTTAATCAGACGTTATTGACATTGTGAAGATTCTCCATCTCTCTGACACACACAATAGGCATCAGCTACTGACGAACTTGCCGGCAGCTGATGTGATTGTACATTGTGGTGATTTCACAGAAGATGGAACCCCAAAAGAGGTGCTTGATTTCCTTAACTGGTTTATTGATTTGCCTTACAAATACAAGATATTTGTGACTGGCAATCATGACCTTTGTTTAAGGGGTGCAAAGGACATTGAGGATTTGCCAGACAATGTGTTCTTTCTACAAGATAGAGGTGTGACGATTGATGGCATAACCTTCTTTGGAATCGCATATGACCACTCAGAAAGCCTCATTCCCAATGATACGGATATAGTCATCACCCATGAACCTCCCATCATGATTCTCGACCAATCATCAGGCAGACATTGGGGTAATGTACCTTTATTCAAACGAATGATGGATGTGAAACCACGATACCACTTGTTTGGTCACGCACACGAAGGTTATGGAACAGTCAAACAAAACGGAATCGTATTCTCCAATGGTGCTGTGCTTGACGACCATTATAGAATGTGCTATCCACCTAAGGTTTTCATCATATAAAACCAAGTTCCCTAAGAGTACACAAGGACAGGCACCTGTTCCAATAAGAAATCATAATAGTTAAGAATCCCCCAATAAACTATTCTTCCACTTTTCATCCCTGTCATGTCATCATGCATGGGATTTGAAAAACGTTAGTCA
>CACYCJ010000056.1 GCA_902772925.1 uncultured Lachnospiraceae bacterium | reverse complement strand
TGTTACGTTGATTTTCTCTAATAATTCAAGAAGTGTCATCTGTTATATCCGTAAAATAGTTGATAACCTATATTATAAAGTTTTACCATGTCATTCTCTAGGATGTCTTTATTTGGACTTATAAGCATCGCCTGGCGCTGTACATCTCCATCCATATACTTTATACTATAAATGGAATATTTGAAACTAATCATAGGGTTTACCAAAAGGAGCTTCGAATTTACATAAAGTTTATAAATTATGACGAAAATTATAAACATCGTACAAAAATCCATTAGATTTGAATAATCTTGATATAGCAGCGGTATGACATACGTCGCCATATATCCCAATGCTTCATCGTTCATACTGCTAACTTCAATTACTTTTGAGTTGTTTCCATTAGGTGCATTGGTTTTAATCAATTCAAATACAAAATACGTACCGAAAGAACCTATTATAATAAGTGTCATGCATAACGAAGCAATTCCAAAATGTGTGATAAAAGACATAAATCCAACCACTGAAAAACCAGCCCAATTCAAATAATCAATATTCGACAAAAATTGGCGTAATGCAATTATGCCAAACAACGGTATATATGATGATAAGAAAAGCATCAATGGTGCTAATCCTATCAAGCTATTAACTTTTAACCCTTTTGCCATAATACTTTTAATTGATTTTACTTTTCATGAAAGGACTCGGGCAAGTATTTCATCCAGTCCATCATGTTACTGATATTTCTCATTCTCTCATCTATTGTTGGTAGATTTATTCTGCCATTAGGCAGGTGCTTAAGCATATCAAGAGATGAACCTAACGCCCATAATCGGTTAGCAATATATGATTCGTTGTCAATATTGCGATTAATATCATCTATTGTTAGAAAAACATTATGTTCCATCTCCGCCCGACATTGAGGTGGAGGCATTCCATATTTACTTTTCTTTCTCATAGTAGTCCTTAAATACGTTAGAAGCAAGTATGTGGAAGTTAGATCTTACCATCTCATTGACAGTAAAGAGGTCCAAGCGACCATTCGGTAGCATTCTTACTTTCATGAGTGACTCTGCTAGGTATGGAGCACCAGCAGAGAAACTGATTCTACGTCCTATTATACTTTCTTTCAAGATATTAGCCCCTCGTTCGAAGTAACGACGTTCTGGGTATGATGATCTTAAGTCTTTTGCCATCTTTAGAATCTGTTTAATGTGTAATAAACACTCTTTGCTTTTGATGCAGCAACTTTACCATAAAGAATCTTGTCCATGACTCCTATCATAGTTCGATTATATCGGCTGTTATGTACGTCATTAAGGTAGAAACTCCTACGGACATAACGACAATCCTTACACAAACATGTTATGGTTCCATCTGCAAGCATTGTATCTACGGCTTCTGTATAAGGTTTGGCAAATTCCTTTCCACCTGTCACATGTAATTGATTGAGGTTGTCAATTACATCTTCGACAAACATCATTTGAATATGCTCAAACCATACATCACCTCTATCCGCAACATTATCAGGAAAAAGAGACTTCATAGTATTACAAATAGCATCGTCACCCAACTTATCTTTTATAATCATTCCTATTTCGTATAGATTATACACTACCGAGAAAGACTCTATTTCCGCTAATTGCCCTAATTTATTATCAACTTTAAATATTTCCAACAATTCTTTATAGTAAACTGAAGCAAGTTCGCAAAGAATGTGCGATGATCTGACATCTTCGCCTATTTCAGATGGTCTTATTATTGAGTCAATGAGAACATGTAATATCCTCTTGTCATAATTAGCCAACCACTTTATCACATTCTCAGCTCTCCTTACGATGGTATAATTGGGGTGGACAAGGAACCAAACGAGGAATCTCATCAATAATTCCTCGCGATTCTCATCTGCATCGAAACCTTTTATCCAATCAAACTTATTGAAAGTAGATGAGCAGGGGACGACATTTATGTCAAAATGTTTAGTAACAACATCATACAAATCATTCACGCTAGTATTAAGCATAGCGCCTAGGGGCTTAATAAATTGACTGAGCGAATACCAATAGCAGCTAATGGGTGAGACTATATCCTTTTTCCAATGAACAAGCAAAGATTTGGTATCTATCAGACTAACAGTAACTTGTGGTGTATCCTCATGCATGGTCAATTCTGAAGGCCCAGTTTTTGAACGTCTATTCCATTCTATATCATGCGATTTCAGTGCTGTCTCAAATGCTGATTTGATAGTCTCAGAGATATCCGACGCATCATAATCACTCAGATACATCTTTTCGCCTTCTCTATTGTACTCATTCGCATAATAATCCGCCATACGAGGTAACAGTTCGGACATTACGAACGCAGCATCCATTTCTCTCAATATTGATGTATGAAGTCTTACATAACCAGAATCATTATGCAACTTGTCATCATTATCCCAAAATAGTTCCGACAAGGCATATTTAATTAGGGGCGAAGCATCAACAACTTCTAACATATGAAGCATAGCACTGGCTTCTATCAAATGATTAGCACCTAAATCATAACCTTCACCCACCTTTGGCATGTCAACTTTCCAAACTTCGGCATTATTGACCACCGTTTGATAGGTCGGTAGAGTTTCATATCGGTAATAGCCTATCGCATCTGACAGAGATGAGCACTTAGCCAGAATACCGACAAATGCATTTTTCTCCTGCTGAACATATCTTTGAAACGTCATTTCACCTGATGCTTCCTCATATAATGCAGATGCATGAATGGCTTGTTCTGCAGTAAAATGAATATTCAGGTCTTTGAAGCATGAAAGCAAGTCAAGTTGTGCTTCTTTATACCATTCCGGTCCCATCGAACTCTTTAGTATTTCCCTATATACATTTTTGCAAGACTCCAAATCTCCGGCAACGGCAAAGTTTAATGCTAGTTTCATAAGATAGCTGCATCGCATACTCCTATTCTGCACTGCATATAAAATGAAGTCGAATACTTTTCCCGACAACCACAACGAAAACTCTTTCGACGAAGAATATGCAATCTTCTCAGCCATCCTTAATAAAGTTGCACAGTAACCTTCTACATACAGAGATAACTGGTTGACAGAACGATTCTCTATGTGCGATTTTAATGCTTTTATATTCTCAGGGAAGAAATCTCTAAAAATCTCAACTATTTTATCATAAATAAATGGAAAGAGTTCCTCTGGCAACAGATAGCTACGATCCCACTGCGTTCGACTCCAGAATGAAAAGTCAATATTAGATAGGATGTCTACAATCCTTTCATACTCTATTGTAAGATCAATGCTTTCAGCCGATTTGCGGAGAATGCGACCATTAAGGTAGGCAACTTCACGAATCAAGGACTCGCAATAGCCTTCCCAACCAGACGTTGAAGAAAGCAAAGAAAGATAATTATCGGCATAATCAGCATAACCTATATACAAATTCTCTGTATAATACCTTAAGAGATTTTCTGTTTTTATATCTACGCCATTGGGATCCCTAAAGTCTAATGTCAAAATCGACTTTGGTAACGAATTAATTAAAGATATAATTACTGCTGAGTTACGCGAATCATAAATCATACTATCTATAACGAGAGGAAGTTCCTCCGGAGAAAAATCAAAACTGTGTGCACTTAAGATTTCATCCATCTGAACTACTAGGTCGTGATAAGAATCATTCTTACCTTGCTTGACAACTCCACTATCAAGCTCATTATATATAGACAGTATTTTCGATGCCATGATGATGGCTTCTTTGTTCATATCTACACCTAATTTTTCTAAAGACAGTTTGAGATTGACAAACTTCCCCTTTCTGACTTTCGATGATAGATAATAGGGGGATAGAGTCTTTAGAATTTGCGCCATAGCCTTATAGTTTTCTTCGTCCTCTGCCGTCATCATATAGTTTTGCAGAGAGTTGAAAAATCTCTCCATATTTCTTCCACCGTAACCTGCACTATCCATAATAACAAAGAACATTCCTCGTTCAGTTATTGTTTTGGTCGATAAAGCCTTTGAATCTTTGTGCATATCAAGCCTGATTTTGGCATCGATTGCATCTGCTAACCTTATTGCTTGATCTTCATAACCCAGTTCGAAAAAAGACTGTAAATAGAATATTGCATTCAATGTATTCACCAGAAGGGTATTTTCTCGAACCAGATACTTTATGGCTGCTTCAGGCTTAGACAACAGAAGATTAATCTCTGTGAGAGTGTCTGTGTTATCATACAATATGGAGTCATATCTGTTTTCTATTCTTTGAGCGAGCAACATTAGTCTCACTACTTCAAGAGGACTGTCATTATCTACTGCTATAGTTAGACACTCCTTAATATCATGCAATATAAGGTCTGGTGATACGTCTTGTAATGCACAATTATCAGCCCATTCCTGATTACACATAGTCAATCCATCCTGATAGTTATTGCCACATAATGTATGGTGTAATATATTCTCTATAGAATATATGGAATCTTTTTGACATTTGCAATATGTTACAATCTGATCATTGGCATCCTTGAGATTTGCTTTTAGTTTATTTGCAATGTATAGTCTGAACGAACTGTGATAAATCTCATACATGTCAGAATCTTGTTCTTTGAATAGGTGCTTAAGATGTTCGATTGCTGGAACTAATGAGTATCTGGAGTTTGGACGTAACATCTCCAACATATCGTTCTCAGAAACGCCACTGCGAAGCTGGGACAACAGCGCCAAAACCTCTATTGTTACAGGATTACCTTCTATCTTTTTCCATATCGCATTGTAATACGACTCAATGTTACCACCTATAGATGGGAGCGTATCTACCCACTGCATCAACTCATCCTCCTTTGTTTTTTCACTAAAGGTCTGCACCAAGTACCTGCATAGGTAATTCATGTACAGAGGATGCCCCTCTGTCTTTTGGGCCACAGTTTGAATAAAAGAATATGGTTTTTCCCATTCGCCACTATTATCCCTTATGTATGACTCACAAGCGACGACATCGAGAGGCTTTACTTCTACTCTATACTCTTCTTGTAAAGATTCCAAGACAAAGTCTGGCAACGTATTCTGAGAGACACATGAGAGTATTATCTTCAGATTAGACAGATTTTGTGAAGGAAACACTGCAAGGTAATCATCTATCTGTTTCGCGACTTCGTCTATACCATCAATGAATATTACTCCGCACTTGTTT
>CACYCJ010000055.1 GCA_902772925.1 uncultured Lachnospiraceae bacterium | reverse complement strand
TGCTAAGTGGACAGCAGAGCAGGTTAAGACAGTTGATATGCTCAGACTTTACAATCCGAACTCAGGAGAGCATTTCTACACAGCATCTGTGACAGAAAAGGATAACCTCGTTAAAGCAGGCTGGAAATATGAAGGACTTGCATGGAAGGCACCCGCAAAATCAAAGACACCTGTTTACAGACTTTATAATCCCAATGCAGGAGATCATCATTACACGATAAGTGCAAAAGAAAAAGAAAATCTCGTTAAAGCAGGCTGGAAGGATGAAGGAATCGGCTGGTATTCGGATGATGCAAAGACCTCGCCGGTATACAGAGCCTATAATCCCAATGCAATCACGGGAAGCCACCACTTTACAAGAAGCAAAGCAGAGATTGATAATCTTGTAAAAGCAGGCTGGAAGGATGAAGGAATAGCATTCTATTGCTGCAAGTAATAGAAATAGATAAAAATATTATAGATATTATATTCTATTTCTTCCGACTGTTCTTTATAGAATATCTGGCAATACTATTTAATACAATTATTTACACAAACAGCCGGCATATAATATACAAGTATAATATTAAACATCAATGCAGATCTCGTAATATTGCCAAAACAAGATTTTAGATTTTTCCAAATAAGCGAGACTGTTTGAGCCGTAGGCGAGTTTCGAGCGTTTTGTGAAAAATCAAAATCATGTTTTGAGAAATATAGAGACCGAAATGTAGTTTAATATTGTACCTGCATATTATATGCCGGCGTTCGTTATTTTTTTATATTACAATGAAAAAACCGACAATAAAATTTGCCGGTTTTTTTATCATTATTATTTTTCTCTTACCATTACTTACGATAGCTTCCGTAATTACTGTTATATCCGTTTCCCTTCTTCAGATATACGACAACGCGTCTGTAAGGCTCTTCACCTTCACTCTTTGTTGCCACATATTTGTCATTCTGAAGAGTAGAATGTATTATCCTTCTTTCATAAGGATTCATAGGTTCAAGAACAAACTGTCTTCTTGTCTTTTTAACCTTGTAAGCAATATTCTTAGCAAGATTTTCAAGAGTTTCTTTTCTTCTTTCTCTGTAATTTTCCGTATCAAGCTTAACTCTGATGTATTTTTCTCTCTTTTTGTTTACGAAAAGACTTGTGAGATACTGTAATGAATCAAGTGTCTGGCCTCTTTTACCTATAAGGATTCCCATTTCAGGTCCTTCAAGATCAATATCCATAACACCTTCTTCCTCTTTAAGATCAATGTTTATGCCTACTTCAAGCTGCATAGCACCGAATATCTTACTGAGGTATTCCTTGGTATCTCTTACGATATCATCCTTTAATCTTGCCTTAATGACAAAAGGCTTTGAACCGATACCAAGAAAACCGGATGTTCCCTGCTCTACAACCTCATATTCAAATCCTTCAAGATCTGTATGAAGAGCAGTAGAAGCTTCGGCGAGAGCTTCTTCAAGGGTTTTCCCTTTATATTCTTCAAAATCCATTATTATTTATCCCCTTTTTCATTTAACCTTGCCATAGCATTTGCTTTGCTTGCAAGACTGCCTTTTTTAAGATTAACATTTGCAGCTGTCGTATCGGAACTGTCAGAGCTTGATGAAGTATTTGTATAATGCTTCAGGCTCTTACTGCCGTACTGCTGCATATTCTTTGATGTCTCTTCGGAAGTATCAGCTGATGATTCACCGAGAGCTGCTTCCTGAAGCTTCTCAAGAAATGATTTTTTGCCACTGTTTTTATCTTTTTCGTATTTCTTCTCTGCACGAACTCTCTGCTTTTCCACAATCTTATCCATATCGGCATGATCAAAATAAATCTTAGTTCCTATCTGGATGAGATAACTGAGAAGTGAGCTTGCTGCCCAATAAAAACCGACACCACTCGGAACCGAAAATGTAACGAATAATGAAAAGACCGGCATGATCATCATTGATCTTCTCATTGATTTTGCGGTTGCATCCTGCTGAGGATCACCCGACAATGTCTGAGGGGTCGATATCATACTGAGAACCTGGAATACACAACAAAGTATAGGAAGTATTGCATAGTGGAAATTATGCCATAAATCCTCCTTCAAAAGCACAGAAGGAGTAGCTGTAAGATCTATAGCAAAAAACTTATAAGCCTCAGAAGGTGCATCCAGATAAATTGATACTTCTCTGATAACCTGATAAAGAGCAATGATTATAGGAAACTGGATAAGAGTAGTAAGACATCCCGTTGACATCTTGATACCATATCTCTTCTGCAGATCCTTGGTCTCCTGCTGCTGCCTTATCATGGAGTTCTGATCTTTTTTACCCTTATATTTCTTATTAATCTTATCGAATTCAGGCTTTAAATGCTGCTGAATCCTGGTGGATTTGGTCATATTAATACTAAGAGGAGAAAGCAGAAGTCTGATAAAAAGGGTAAGTATAAATATACTCAGAGCAACGCTTTCAATGCCCATACCACTGAAAAAATTGTAAACAGAAGAAATTATAAAACCTAAAACCGTAGCAAGCGGGTCAGTTATAAATCTCATTTATTATTGTCTCCTTCACGGAACAGGATCATATCCGCCGTCACTAAACGGGTTACAACGAAGAATCCTCCATATAGTGAGCCCGGTTCCTTTTAAAAATCCGTATTTTTTATATGCCTGAATGGCATACTCCGAGCAGGTCGGATAAAAGATACAAGTTCCATGCCACTTAAGTGGCGATAAATACTTTCTATAAAGCTGAATTAAATAAATACAAATCTTTGCCATATGATATTTGACCTATATAAACAAATTATGCAGCCTGAGCAGATGTATAAATGCACCTTCAATATCATTATATCTCTTACTCCTTGCTGCATATTTTGATACAACAATGATGTCATACCCGGGCTTAATATTTTTTTTATTTAATCTGTAGCTTTCTCTGATCAAACGAGTAATTCTGTGCCTGACGACACTATTGCCAACTTTTTTGCTGACAGAGATTCCGATTCTACTGCATTCCATATTGTTGGCTGCGGAATACATCACTAAATATTTATTGGCAAACGAATTCTTTTGGTCATAGACCCTGCCATAATCTCTGCTGCTTTTTAATGAATTGATATT
>CACYCJ010000054.1 GCA_902772925.1 uncultured Lachnospiraceae bacterium | reverse complement strand
TAAAAATATCTCGGCTGTGAAGGAAGCCAGTCCCACACCTCCATCCATTTTTTTATAAGAGTCCTCCCGTCCATGACATCGGGATAGTTTCCCTTAAACACCCTGGGATTTCCGGAAAATTTTTCCCTGAGGCTGTCATTTTCGTAAATGAATTCAGCCGCAAATATCTGGATCTGAAGATCCTCTTTTACCGCTCTTTCATAAAGGATACCCAGGGAGGATTCTTCTATCATGTCGTCGGAATCAAGGAAATATACATAATCTCCCTTCGCCCTTGCCAGTCCCGCATTTCTTGTGGATGCAAGTCCCATATTCCTTTCATTTTCCAAAAGGATAATGCGGCTGTCTTCAGCGGCCAATTTCCTTACGACTTCCCATGAGCCGTCGGTGGATGCATCATTAACTGCGATTATCTCCAGATCAGCTTCAGTCTGATTCAAAACACTGCGGATGCATTCCTCCACATAGCCCTCTACATTATATACGGGAACTATAACTGATATCTTCATATATCTCCTTAAATTATGCCCTTATGCTCGGGACTGTGCTCCGGTATCCTCTTCTCTACGGGAGGATAATGAGTGTAGTCATAGTAAGCTCTCTTAAGAAATGCCTCCACATCGTTGGGTGCATATGCCATAACCTTACCGTAACGGACTCTTTTCCCTTTTCTGAACCACTCCTTACAGTATCTCGTATGCATAAAAGGAAGATAGCTGTTGGACATAAAATAATCGACGGTCTTTTTTCTGATAAAGATCATGGAAAGCTTATCGTGAAGCCAAAACAAAGTCTTGGTCCCTATAAATCTTCCTGCAACCGAAAGGACTCTTACCGCAAGCCTTGTCTTAAAATCTCTAATGCTGTATTCACTGTAATCAAGCTTTGCCCTGTGTGCCATGCAAAGTCCGTAAACGCCTCTGAGCAGATTTGTATGAATGGTATGAATGTATTTATTGTCGGACGCATTGTCCAGAACGAAGATATCCATGGGGATATGATTCTCTATATCGCTTCTGCACTTTCCGTGAACCTTCTGAAACGCATTTACGGGAACCTCTTCACCTGTATATATGACTCTGCTTAGGAAATCCAGAAATGTGTTGTCGCCGATCTCACTGTAATCAAGGAACATAAAATCCTTCCCCAGTGCCTTCGGTGCGATTTTTTTAAATCTTTCGAAATCCCTTCTCGGCATAGCGATATCAACATCATCATCCCAGGGAATGATGTCGCCGACTCTGTAATAACCGAGGAGTCCCCCGAACACCAGAAAATAATGTATCTTGTTTTCAACACATACTCTGTCTATCTCGTGAAGGAGCTTGTATAAAATTCCGTGAACCTTCTCGAGATATTCTCTTTCGGCAAGACCGATGTTATCGACGCTGTACACCTTTTCAAAGGCATCCGTAAACTCAATCTCATCAGCCTTTTCCCCACCTATCCAAACCTCGACCTTTACAGCCTTGTCGGTTTTTTTCGATTTTTTATTAACAGGCTTGTCATTGATATATCTGATGTAGCCGTCCCTGTTTTCGACATCAAAGGACGCTTCATCGTCCTTTTTTACCTCAAGGCAGATCTTAAGCCCGCTTTCGGAGATTCCGGGATCACGGACGGTAACCTTATAATCCTCGCAGAACTCGATATCCTTTACCCAGCTTACGGTATTTATATCCTCTTCTATCGTGCGGACCGTTCTTACGGGCTTATCGGCACCCATAAAAGCAACATTCAAAAACCCCTTATAATCGGTCCTCAGCTCTACGGTGCAGCCTCTTTCATCCATCAATTTATTTTTCATACAGATCATTCCTCCGAATTACATAATCGCCAATTATTTATCCGATGCCTCCTGCTTTTCCGAATTATCAGACGCAGTCATTTGCTCCGACGCATTTCCCGAATTCAGTCTCTCCTCCAGCAGGTTTTCAAGAAATATCCTGTCAAACGAATCCTTCTTCTCTTCGGGAATCTGGGAAAGGATCTCCTCTACCTCTTCAATGGGAAAATGATATTCCCTGTAAAGCGCCTTTGCGTAGCTTGAGGTAAGGCGGTATTTTGCGGAAAGCATATATTCCCGGCTGTAGCCCCATTTATAATTTTTCTTGAGAACAAGTATCTCTCTGCTCACTATATCGTTGATAAGTTCCACATCATAGCTCTTGTAAAAATTGCTGTCCAGATATGCGGCGATTTCCTCGGTGCACAAATTGCCCGGGCCTTTTCCCATACCCATAAGAGTGGAATCAAGCATCACCTGATGTCTGAGAGGAACCTCGGCTACCGTTATCGCATTTTCAAAAGCCAGGTTCATATTATTATGAGCATGAAGACCTATCTTTATATTTTCACTTAGATTATTATCCACTACATGAAGCTTTTTCTTTATATCCTCGGGCTTCATTATCCCGAAGCTGTCTACGATATAAAATGCGCTTACGCCCTCCATGTCATTAACATGCCTGATAAGCTCCTTATACTCCCTTGTGGAGTACCTGGTACAGACCATAGGCTGTATCAGAAGGTCATAGCCCTTATCTATGATCTTCTGTCCCTCCGAAAGAGCCTTAAGATAGTCCTTTTTATGAAAGCAAAGCCTTATCCCGTCAGCAGTTCTTTCACTTTTTTCGGGCAGCTCCTCCAAAGGATACTTACCCATATCTATCATTGCAAGATATTCGATATCCGGTTTACGATTCTCCAGAAGCCCGTTATCATAGATTGCCTCCATGCTGTCAAAAAACGACCTCTTATCCGGCGATCCCTTCTGTTTATCGATATAACCGAGCTCAATATATTCGACGCCCGATTTTTCGAGGCCGTTCACAATGCTCGTCATTGAAGCCCTGCCGAATTCGAAATTATTGATCCATCCTCCGTCGCGGAGCGTACAGTCTAAAACCTTAATTGAATTCATCTGATCATTTTTCCTTTTTTATCTTTAGTACCTTTTCTACCAGTGGCCTGCTGTTTTTAAAATGCTCCGACTTAAAGTATACCAGCAGGAACATAATGTTCGGCAATATCACGCAGATAACGCCTTTTATGATAAAGCCCGGTATTCCGCCGAATGTGACAAGCTCGGAAATAAGATATGTCACGGTAACGACTACGGCCGAAATAAGAGCATATATAAGATGCGACTTAAAGTATTCCTTTATACCGCCTTCCGTAAAGAAGTATTTGAAAAGCACTACCGCTCCGCCGACAAAATTGAATATGAAATAAGATATTATCGTAGCGATTATGATTCCGTATACGCCCCAGAGCTGTATGAATATCCAGTTAAGCAGAATATTCGAAAGCGCTTCTGCAACGGAAATGTATCTCGATTCCCACCATATTCCCGAAGACTCCGCATAAAGTGTCCTGATATCGCTCATCTTGAGTATATAGAAATATATCGAGAAGAGTATCGCACAGCCGAAGGGAAGCATCAGCTCCTCTCCTACCCAGATATCCATAAAGGGCTGATAGAGAACAAGCATGGTCGCCGTGAACCAGCCGCTCAGCCACATATAAAGGAAGTCTATATTCTGCATATCCTTACGGTTCTTTTCCTTGGAATCAAGCGCAATGCTGTTCCCGACGCCGCCGGCCATCGAGGTTTTTACGACCGCCAGTATCACTGCCACGGAATCGACTATATAATAATAATTGCCGTAGATCGTCGTCATGGTAAGACCGATGTAAGCGGAAACAAATGCAGAGTCGAATGCGTTTCGTGAAAGCATAGCGAGCTTCCTGATCATAAGGCCCGCGACCTGCTTTTTTATACCTCCGTAAACCGCAGGATCCAGATTTCCCTCAGGTCTGTACTGAGGATATTTTTTCTTAACCCTTATCCCGTTCAGAACATTATAGATAAGTGTTGTAAGCGGCATCATTGCCGCATAAAGATAATAATTTTTCGTAAGTATTACCACACCTGCCTGAAGTATATACATTGCAAGCTGTGTAAAAATGTGAATGCTTCCGCTCACGTCGTCTCTCTGATGAGCGAGCAGCAAAGCTTTATACTGAGGATAAATAAAAAATCCGAGCAGAGTATTTATAAGATATATCAGGTAAAGATAATAAATATTTATGTCTGAAGGCGGCTCACCCTCTATCATGCTCGGGAGAAAGGGCATTATACCCACACCGATCACCGTAACGATGATACCGGAAATGGTATACACCTTCGAATAAAACTTAAGAAGCGCTTTTATTGCCGGAGTATCATTCTCGGCTATCGGCTTATACATCGTATAAACTATAGCCTGCCCGAAACCCATTTCCACCAGATTCAGCATCTGAACTATGGAGTAATACAGGGCCGTAAGACCGAGATACTCGGCTCCTATTACATGAAGTATCATGGTCCTGACAATGAACGGAAGCAGCACGCCCGATACCTTGTCTATACCGCCTATGATCACATTTCTTTTTGTATTTTTAGCTCGATCAAGCCTCATAAAAAAATATTCTACTCCAACTTTTTTCGTGTTCATGCTCATAGCCAGGTAATACTGCTAGGCAGAATCTGCATGACCACATCTATTCTCTATCTGCCAGTCTATCGGTGAAGCCCCGTTTTCCTCAAGGAACTCATTTGCCTTACTAAAATGTCCGCAGCCGAAAAATCCGTTGTATGCCGAAAGCGGCGACGGATGCGCGGCCTCAAGCACAAGATGGCGCGGATTGGTAAGCATACTTTTTTTGCTCCTCGCGAAGCTGCCCCAAAGCATATATACAATCGGAGTTTCCAGTTCGTTCGTCTGCCTAATCACCGCGTCCGTGAACTGCTCCCAGCCCATTCCCCTGTGGGAAGCGGCTGCATGCGCTCTTACCGTAAGCACACTGTTTAAGAGTAAAACTCCCTGCTCAGCCCATTTAACAAGATATCCGTTATCCGGAATGTAACAACCGAGCTCTGTCTGCAGCTCCTTATAGATATTAAGGAGCGAGGGCGGTATCCTTACTCCCGGCTTTACCGAAAACGAAAGGCCGTGAGCCTGTCCCGGCTCGTGATAGGGATCCTGACCTATAATGACACATTTTACGGATTCGAGCGGTGTCATATGAAATGCGCTGAATATCTCATCACTCGGCGGATATACCACATTTTCCTTGTACTCCTTTAGCACGAATTCATAGAGCTTACGATAATACTCCTTTTTAAATTCCGGTGCAAGTGCCCTTGCCCATTCACCATCTATAGCAGACATATTTACTCCTGAAAAAAATACCTTTTATACGCACATAATCGAGTAGGACAAAATTGTCCTACTCGATCATATATAAATCCGTTATATTAAGCGATCACATCACTCGGATTTTTCCGTGTCCGGCTTGTAATCATATTTGAATACGGTTACCGAAAGAGGCGGAAGGTCAAACTCAATGCTGTAATCCATTCTGTCACATCTTCCTTTCTCTGCCTTTATCTTAAGCCCCTTCTTACATCTTCCGAGTCCGCCGAAGCGTTCCTCATCGGATGAAAGAATTTCTTCATAAACCGTATTTGAAGGAACACCGATCTTAAAATTCGGTCTTTCAACGGGAACAAAATTGTAAACAAACAAGAGCTGATTCTTTTCGGTCTTACCTCTTCTGACAAATGCCACATTTCCCGCCTCGGCATCGTCAACCTTGGTCCACTCAAAGCCCATGGGATCATTGTCATTATAGTAGCAGGCATCATACTTTGTATAAAGATGATTGAGCTCCTTAACGAAATCCTGCATCTTCTTGTTGAGAGGATTCTGCTCCGTCAGGTACCAGTCAAGACTTCTCGCCTCGCTCCATTCACGAAGCTGAGCGAATTCCTGTCCCATAAAGAGAAGCTTCTTTCCGGGATGTCCCATCATAAAGCCGTATGCCGTACGAAGGTTAGCATATTTATCGAATTCAAGTCCCGGCATTTTGTTGAGCATTGAACACTTCAGGTGAACAACCTCATCGTGAGAAATCACGAGAATGTAATTCTCCGCATATGTATATGACAAGCTGAAGGTCAGGCGGTTATGATTGAAGCTTCTGAAATAAGGATCCAGCTTCATGTACTCAAGGAAATCGTTCATCCAGCCCATATTCCATTTGAAAAGGAAGCCGAGTCCCTTCATGGATGCGGGAGCCGTAACTCCGGGCCATGCGGTTGATTCCTCTGCTATCATATAAGCGCCGGGATTTCTTTCCTCGATAACGGTATTGACCGTCTGAAGGAGCTCGATAGCTTCAAGATTTTCCTTGCCGCCGTTTTCATTTGCAACCCACTCGCCGTCGCGTTTACCGTAATCAAGATAGAGCATTGATGCAACCGCATCCACACGAAGTCCGTCGATGTGGAACTTTTCTACCCAGAAAAGCGCATTGGATACCAGGAAGTTTGAAACCTCCTTGCGTCCGTAATTAAATATATAGGTTCCCCAATCGGGATGCTCACCCTTTCTGGGATCCTCGTGCTCATAAAGAGCCATTCCGTCAAATCTTCCGAGACCGTGTGCATCTCTGGGGAAATGTGCAGGCACCCAGTCGAGGATAACTCCGATACCCAGACTGTGCATATGGTCTACAAAGTACATAAAGTCCTTAGGCTCGCCGTATCTTGAAGTAGGAGCATAATAATTCGTAACCTGATAGCCCCAGGAACCGTCAAAGGGATATTCGGCAATTCCGAGAAGCTCTATGTGAGTATATCCCATTTCTATCAGATACTCGCCGAGCATCTTTGCAAGCTCACGGTAGTTATAGAATCCGAAATCCGAATCCTCGATCTTCTTTTTCCATGAACCGAGATGGCATTCGTAAATGGACATAGGCTCCTTGACTCTCTCGACTCTGCCTACCTTTTTTCTCTTCTCTACCCATTTGTCATCCGTCCACTTAAAGCCGGAAAGATCCGTAACTATGTTGGCATTATCCGGTCTAACCTGATTGTAATTGCCATACGGGTCAGCCTTATAAAGAATATCACCATATCTTGTAAGTATCTGGAATTTATATACTGCACCGGGCTCAACTCCGGGGATAAACAGCTCATAAACGCCGGATGCGGGATGAATCTGCATGGGATTGAGAGCACCGTCCCACATATTAAAATCGCCCACAACGGAAACTCTCCTGGCATCGGGAGCCCATACGGCAAAATATGTACCCTTTACTCCGTCGATCGTAATGGGATGAGCACCCATTTTCTCATAGATATCATAATTCTTGCCTTCGGCAAACAGATATGCGTCATACTCCGTGAAAAGCCCGTCGAACGCATAGCAATCAGCCATTTCAACGGTCGTTCCGTCATAATAATCGGTTACAAATACATAATTACTTCCCTTGAACTGCTTCTTCGGAAAATAAACCCCATAGAATCCGTCCTCACCTATCTTCTCCATAGGATAAAGCTTCTTCCCCTTTGGAAGCCTTACCGATACCGACGACGAATGCGGCTTAAAACAGGTGATGACCTGGCCGTCTCCATAATCATGATTTCCGAGAAGATGCTTAGGCGCATTTATCTTCCCGTCAATAAGCTCATCATACAGGATCCAGTTGATCCAATGATTCAGTTTATTATTCATTTAGTAACCCTCCTGATCAATTCTATTCAGCAATATTCCCCTGCTTTTATTTTCAATGACATGCAACAAAAAATGCCCATAAAAAGCAATGATAATTTTACCACTTTTTCCTCTTAAAGTAAAGAAGACATAAGAAGTACAAGAGCAGTTTCCTGCTCGGTCACAAGACCGCTCGTAATATCGGTCCCTGTTTGAACTATCGAATCATAAGCTCCCAGCAGATCTTTATATTTATAAGAAGATACGATGGCAGCATAGCCCTCCAGATATCTGCTGTATATATTCATGCTTTTTCCGATAAGATAAATGCTTTCTCCGTCCTCAAGACGTTTCTTTATCTCTGCAAGCCTTGAAAATGTGGTTTTGAGAGCGCCAAGTATCTGTATCGGCTTCACATTCAGCCTGTACAGATCATCCAATAGCGGCAGTGCGCCTCCTATATCCCCGCGGGAAACCTTGTCGGTCATGACAAATATCTTATCCTCGATATCATTCACCGTAACAAGGATGATATCCTCTCTTCTAACGACGCTCCTGCCGTCACAGTAGGATATAAGCTTATCAATCTCATTACTGAGATTATACATATTTATGCCTGCGGTCTCCACGAAAAATGCGGCGTCACCGGCGGTTATCTTAAGCTTTGCTTCACCAAGCCTCATTGACACCCAGCTGATCAGAGTTTTCTCATCCGGCGTGGTAAATTCGGCTGCAGTCCCCTGCTTTGCTATCGTCTTATACAGAACGGTTTTCTTATCCGCCTTCTCCTCGGTAATGATAAGAGTCGTGGTTTCGGGCATATTCGGGATATACTCCGCAAGGGCTCTTCCCTCCGAAGAAAAAAGTCCCGTGTCCGAAAGCATTACCACCCTCCTGTCACTGAAAAAAGGAAGCGTATCACATTCGCTGATAATATCATTAACGGAAAACGCCTTCTCGATAGTGGTCATTTTTACAAGGCTCAGCTCATCCGCATCGGGAAGCAGCGCCTCAACCAGCATATCCCTGTACTGCTTAACAAGGTATTGCTCGGGTCCGAAAAGCAGATACACCTTTTTGAAGCTTCCCTTTGCTATATCAT
>CACYCJ010000053.1 GCA_902772925.1 uncultured Lachnospiraceae bacterium | reverse complement strand
TGTATTCTATCCCGAAGAAAGTGAAGGAGTTGTCAGAACACTACAGTTTATTTCAGATGAGATAGCTGACAGAACTGCTATTTTCCAAAAAAACGGAGTAGGGGGATTCCTTGAATATAATGAGGCATTTCCGAATAATATCTTACCGGCACTTATCGTAATTATAGACAATATCTATGATTTTATGGCCGAGTATCAGAATCAGGAGGAGCAGATACTCAAGCTGACGAGAGATGGCAGCAGATACGGAATTCAGTTTGTATTTACTGTGAACAGAGCATCAGATATCAGATACAAGATGAGGCAGAACTTCACTTGTATGATTCCGCTTCGCCTGGTTGAAAAAGGTGATTATCTGGATATACTCGGCAAGACACCTGACTTTATACCTACACCGCTTGTCGGAAGAGGTCTGGTGCACCAGGATGAAATCCTTGAATTCCAGACAGCTCTTTATGCGAGAGGTGACACAGAGGCTGAGAGAAGTACCAATATAAAAAATGAAATTGCTATGTATAAGGCTGACTATACCGGAAAGAAGGCAAAGCATGTGCCTATACTTCCTAAGGACAGTAGCTACGCTGAGATACTCGAAGATCAGGCAGCTAATATGATACAAAACGGTGAGATACCGATCGGATACGATATTGATACGATTGAGCTACTGGGTATCAATGACAGCAATACATATAGCTACACTATCTGGGGTACAAATAAGAGTCAGGTATCTATGGTGATGAGCAATCTGCTTATGGCTTCTGAAAAGATAGGAACGGATATCTGTTTTGTAAATAATGATTCCGGAATGGAATACATGACTGCCGGTCATAGTTATAAGGTTTACAGTGGGTATGACGGAATATTCAACCTGCTGGTAGAGTTGAAAAATGATTTCAAATCAAGAAGTGACCGGCGTAAGGAGCTGATAGCAGAGGGAGCTGCTGATACAGTCAGTACCTTGGTAAAGGAGTTTGGACGTAAGCTTATAGTTATAGATGACCTTTCAGAGTGCATTGAGATTGTTTATGACGATGATAACAAGGAAAAACTCTACCCGATTTTTGAGTTATTCCTGAAGAACGGATCAAAGCTCGGAATCCAGTTTATAAGCGGTGTATCCGGAGAAATGCCTGTCAGAATTCTGAGCAGGAAACTGGTTAAGAGCATGTTTGAATACAAGACAGGCATATGTATGGGCGGACTGCTTAATTCACAAAAGCTTTTTACATTCGATCTTCCGCTTAATGTTCAGGTGAAGAAACAGCCTGACAATGTAGGATTTACAGTTATAGATAATAAAGTGGTTAAGGTTTTTGTGCCGGAGAATAAAAAATGATAGACGTTTTTATCTGTGAAAAAAATGACAGCGACAGTGTCATGATAAAGAATGGCTGTACAGAATACTACATTAATCAGAACTATGACAGTGAGATTTATGAATGTAAAAACAGCAATGAGCTGATAGAAAAAATCAATAATTATGAATTAACGGCCATTTATTTTTTGGATTGTGAGGAAATTACCGATCTGATGACAGAGAGGCTTCAACAGTCTGCACAGGGAAGCTATCTGGTTTTGATGTCGAGAGACATGAAGAAGATTCTTGAAACAGTATCTCCGAGGCTGAGACCATCCGGATATATGCTGCTTCCAGCGGAAAAGAGCGATGTAGATAAGCTTATAAAAAGCATATGTGAGGAGTACGAACATATCACCGGTGAATCAGCATGCTTTCGTTTTAAGATTAAAAGCAGGATATACAGTGTTGATATTACGAATATTGATTATTTTGAAGCTTCAAATAAGAAGATGATTCTCAGAACAGTAAATCAGGAATATGAATATTATGATAATTTTGAAAATGTTAGTTCATTCCTACCGGATTATTTTCTCAGAACTCATAAGAGCTTTCTTGTTAATATGAATAATGTCAAAAATATAGACTTTAAGGATTTGTGGCTTTCATTTAAGGATGGTGCTGTTGCATATATTTCGCGGGGTTATAAGAAGGATGTTGAGGAATACGTAAATCAGACATCCGACTAAGAGGCTGTAAAATGATCAAATATATTTTTACCAAAAGTGAATTAAAAACAATGTTTTATCTGACCGGACACGGAGATTTTAAATGTGAATTATTTGATGTGATGACATTGGAGCAGGATGAATTTGATGATGCTGAGGAAGGTCTTATAGCTAAAAATGTTATCTTCAGAGTTAACAATTCCGACATCAAGGTAGATAAAATGTTTACTTCGTTGGTTGATGTTATAGCCGGGGCCGAATACATTACAGGGAAAAAGCCGGTTATCGTTTTTGTCGGAGCTTCAAAAAGGGGCGGAATAGCTATAGTGATGGAAGAGGATCCTCGGAACGAAAACATTATCAAAATGATACCTTACAGGAATATTGAAGAGGTTGCTGAGGAGTACGGAATGGACATTTTATTGCCATCCGGTGATTTGGATAAGAGCAAAGGTGATACGAATGAATGAGATACTGGTAGAAATCATAAGTGTAGCGACAATAAAAAAGTACGAATTCTGGCTGCCAAAAAAAGGACTGATATCAGATGTGATCAAAAAGCTGGCAGAGGACATTATGATCTATGAGAATAATGATAGATTATATGATGAAAATTCAATTAAAGGTCTTGCGCTTGTTGTTGAGTCTTCCGGAGATGTACTCAATAAAGAATACACGGTTAGCGAATCCGGAATTATGGGCGGTGACAGGCTTATTTTGGTTTAAAAAATATCCGAAATTGTATTTTGTGGAAAAAATAATGCATTTTGTCAGATTATCGGTCATTTGATTCCGGAAGCGGTAATATAGCTACAGAACGTTGAAAAAAGACCGGAAGAAAGGAGCATCGAATGGGGATATTTACAAACAGTTATAAATGGGATGTTGATAGGATACAGGGTCTGATTAATAGCCTTGATGCAGAAAAAGGTCAATTAGAATCAGATTCACAAGATATTACTACTTTTAAAAGTGATGTTGAATCTGCATGGAAAAGCGTGGCAGGAACTAATTATACCGGAAGAATTAATGTAGATGAACAGGAAATAAAGAATATTATTAATAGAATTGATGATACCAAGTCGAGATTGGTAAATGTAAAAAACACCTATTATACAGCGGAGATGGAGATAGATGGAGAGATACGAAGCTTAAGTTCGCGAATCATCAGATAGAAGGGAGAATTATATGGCTACAGAAACTATTATCTATGACCTGGAAGTCTTGAAAAGCAAAGAGGATCAACTTGGTTCTATAAGCAATGATCTGGCAAATATAAAAAAGACAATGAGGCAGCTGAATGAAATGGTCGATGATTATTGGGAAGGAAAAACAAGTGAGGTATTTGTAGCTCAAAATTCAAAAACAATTGACAAGATTAATGCATTAAAAACAAAGGTTGATACAGCTAAGAGTCATTTGTCCTGGTCTGTAAGCAAATATAGTGCAAACGAATCAAAGAATGAAGGAATAGTTGAAGATTTGTCAACAGAGGGTATTTTTTAAGGAGATAAATTATGACAATAGATATAGATTTAGACGTACTTGATTCAGTATCGGCGAAAACAAGAACCTTGGCAGCGGATGTAAGAAACAGTGCCTCTAAGGTTGACGGAACAGCAGATGGAGTTCAATCCGCATGGCGCAGCACATCATCAGCATCCTATGTATATGAGATCGAGGAAACTGCAACAAGACTCAGAAGGATAGCGGATGAGATGGAAAGCTTATCCGGTGCTATCAGCAGATATTCTGCAAATATGAGAAGGATTGAAAAAGAGATTTCTGAAAAAGTATCAAGCTGAGTTCTGAATATGATATTAATGAATGAAAGTGTAAATGGCAGTTAAGCCGGAACACTTCAGATAAATAAGTAACCATAATCGATAAAATAATAAAAAGAAAAGGAGAAGAAAGTTATGGCACAGACATTAGTAACACCCGAAACAATGGTCACACTGGCAAATGGAGTAGAAGAGAAGATTGCTGATTGGAATCAGGCAGTAACAAAGATTTATCAGCTTAAGCAGGAAATGGATGCAATGTGGGACGGTACCGCAAATGATGCATTTAATGCACGTTTTGAAGAGGACAGAACAAAATTTGAGCAGCTTTCATCTATAATGGCTGAGTATGCTACAGCAATCAAGACTGCAGCTCAGAACTACATGACAACCGAAGAAGAAGTAACAGCTATTGTTCAGAGATCTTAAAGAAATAATTTACTTAGTATTGAAGTAAGAAATAATAGAAAAAAGAAAAGGAGATAAATAATTATGGCAGATTTAATTCTTAAAGTAACACCGGAAGAAGTTAGTACAAAGGCAGGAGAAATAGATAGTCAGAAGGCACTTATGGATACATATCTCTCAGATATGCAGGGAAAGATCAATCAGCTTCAGGATGCTTGGAACAGCCCTTCAGGACAGGAGTATTACACAAAGTATACTACACTTTCAAAGCAGATACAGGCTGCACTTGATGATCTTGCACAGCATGTAACGAACCTCAGAGAAGCTGCTGCTAAGTACGAAGAGGCTGAGAATCAGCAGAAGTCACTGGTTGAGGGACTTTCAACCGAAGGAGTATTCTAACAGGTATCGGTTATTATACAGCTATAACTATATTATAAATAATATCAGACGAATGTGTCAGGGCTCATGAGAATATCAATAAAGATTTTCTGATGAGCTCATGGCACAATCGTCATATGAAAAGGAATGATATCTTATGGACAACATATTATTTGATGCGGATTTATACGAAGCGCAGATAGAACAAATGAATATTGAATATGAATGTTTACAGGATATCTATGACAGATTCTTACGTGATGTGATTTCGAAATCGGATAAGATAGATGATTTTAAGATTAAAGCAAATGAAATAAAAGAAGAGCTTTTAAAGGTACAGGAAGAGATACTCAGTTTGAAAAAGAGAGCTGAGCTGATAAAGAAACATTACCTGGAAGTAGAAGAAATAAACCTTCATATGGTAAAAGAGCTTCCGGATGCTGAGGTAGTTATAGCAAACGGAGCATATCAAGGGCATGGGCCTGTTCTCAGTAACCGTTACAGAGTGGTTTATGATGAATCGGCTTATGTAGTGAACAAAAATTATGATTTTGAAGATTGGCTGGTAGATTGGTTAAATACCGGTGAAAATAGATGACAAAAAAGGAGAGGACTATGTTAGATGATTTATTACCGATCGGAAGTGTTGTTGGAATAAAAAAAGCCGATAAAAAGCTGATGATTTTTGGAATAAAACAAAAAAATGCCGAAACTGATAAAGAATATGATTATGTTGGGGTTCTTTATCCTGAAGGAAATCTAGGACCGGAATATCAGTTTTTATTTGATTCAGATGATATAAGTGAAGTTTTTTTTACAGGTTATGAAAGTGAAGAAAGGGATTATTTTATCAATAATCTGAAGAAGATATGTGAACCGGAAAATGCAATATCAGACCTTCCGGATGCTCCGCTTGTCGAGGAATTAACTGCCGATCTGAATGATGAAAATGGGGACATTTTTTGAGATAGGACGGAGGTGTAAAATTGAGTGAATTTAAACTTAATGAAACAGAAGTAAAAGCACAATTACTTCGTTTGAATATGACAAAGGTAGAATTATATTCTGTCAGAGCCGGTCTTGATGTTCAGATATTAAAACTAAGGCTTACAAATGGATCAAACGCTTCAAGTGCAATCAGAGGTAAGTTGGGTTCAACCTGCAAAAAGATAGGTAATGAGATAACAAACATTAATAGTATAATAAATACGGGGAACACTATATGCTCAAAGGCGAAAACAGCAGAAAGAACAGCGCAAATCAGTATGGCCGGATTAAGCGATTATCCCAGACTTCTGGATCCCGTAACAGTATCAGTAGTTTTTTCATTATTGTCTGTGGTAGCACCAGGTTTAACATTGCCGGAATTTTTAGTATTCGGACTGCCGGCAATAAGTACGTGGTTTGATATTTTCTGCGAACAGTTTGGAATACAACGAGACGGAACATTGCTTGAAAAGGATGAGAATGCTATCAATGATATTGTAAATAATGCAGAAGAACCATATAAATCCATATATGAGGATAATAAAGATAAGTATAATCTGGGGCATACACATGGAAAAGATACGGGTTATTACACCAATGAGGATAATACAATAAATGTGGATATGTATGAAGAACCCAATAATCCGCGAGGTCCATATACAACTTATTTTCACGAGAGTGGACATGCAATAGATTATAATTATAAAGATGATGGATCATATTATTCTTTAACATATAGAAATTCTAACGGTGAATCTCTGCAGGACGTGATATATAAAGATGTACGTAATGACGTTACAAATACTGTTAATGAATATGCATCGGGTGATACGGCACAGCATATAGTAGATTACATTATGTCAGGCGGAAGAGATGGTTCTTTGACCGACGCTGAACGAAGAATACTAGATGATGTTTTGAATGACTACAGAACATCGTTTAAAGGTGCGGTAAATGAGGCCGCAAGTGACGTTTATGGCGGAGTTACAGATAATCTGACATTAGGAGATGGATGTTACGGTCACAGAGATGATGGATATTGGTATACTACTGACGGGCAGCCGACAGGAATGCAAAGCTTAGAATTATGGGCAGAGTATTACAGTTATGCTATGACAGGAAATGAAGCTGCGATGCAGGCCTTAAGAGAACGCTTTCCTGAGGCAAGTGAATTTTTGGATGAGATGGCACGTTCAATGCAATAAGGAGAATAGGATTGAAAACAAGATGTATTATAATTATAATGAATATATTGTTAATACTGAGTTTAACTTCTTGCAAAAATGATAATAGCTATTCTGAAAATGTAACATACAGTGAAGAAATAACAGAAATGGAGACAGAGGGAATGAATTTAATATCTGAGGAAGAATTTTATAAAAAAACCGGCATCAGTAAGAATGATTATCCGGATGTTGATATTAATCAGTTTATAGCTCATTACAGTATAACTGAGGATAATATAGGTGATTTACGAATAGAAAAATTATTAGAAAAATACAGAAATAAAGTAGATGTAAAAAGCTTTGATTATCTATTTGATTCAAATTATCAGAAGAGAAATGATAATTATACAAATGATATAGTAAGAATAGCTGCTGTATACAACATAAGTACCACCATAAAGAGTGTATTGTATGATATTGAAACTCAAAAAAAGTATTATTCAAATAATGGTTATATATTCCATGATGTTAATCAGGTTGAAGCAGTGTCGCTTGATGAAAAAGAGTATAGTGATTTAATCAGCTTATTAGAATCAGTGAATGCGTTTGACTGGAAAAATAACTCAGTTAACAGTAATTCGACTGCCGGACAATTATTTGAATTAGTGGTTGAGTATAGTGACGGAACGTATTATAAAGTAAAATTCAGTGGTATTCTCAGTAAGGCAGCTCCTTCTGAGTATGAAACTCTTGTAGATAAATTGTTTAAATAATAATTATATCATTATAGGAATTTTTAAAGGCATTCCCGTTTTTCCCGGGAATGCCTTTTTCTGTGACATTTATCACATTACGGTCATTTCCTTCCCAAATATGAACATTTTGTCAATTATCAGTCAATTAGTTATTCAAATGAGTTACAAATAATGATATACTACTCAAAGGAGGAATGGATATGGATAACAGGGCGGATTTTAGGAAAAAGATTATAATCATAATATCTATTATTGCAGTTATATGTGCTTTAGGTGCTGTGCTTATAGTTATTCTGATAATGAATACCAGAAAGGACAAATATTATGAGTCTGTTGATCTTGCATCAACCTATATAAGTTCTCTTAGATATGATGAAGCGATTGCAGAATATGAAAGGGCACTTGAAATAGATGACAGTGATCCGGAAATTTATCAAAAGCTTTCTGTATTATATGAAGAGACCGGTAACTTGAATCAGGCAAAGGCAATAGCGATAAAGGGTTATCAAACAACCGGTTCGGTTGTGCTTTCTGATATTGTACAGCATATCAACAGCTTTGGAACGACCGGATATGAATTTAAAGAAAACTCAGAGCTTATTGTAGCTGATATAAGTGGCAAAAAGTCGGAAACTACGTATATGAGTGTTAAAGGTGCTTTGATGGCGATGCTTCAGAATTACGCTTATTCTGATTTTACATCTGAGTACGGTCAGTGCCAATTATATATAGATAATGGTTTTGTTGTAGCTGATTTTGACGGGATTACGGTGTATTTTCCGGAATCAACTG
>CACYCJ010000052.1 GCA_902772925.1 uncultured Lachnospiraceae bacterium | reverse complement strand
GCACTTATGAAGAGTATTGGAAGCATATATTTTTCCCTGACCTTTTTACAGACCTCAAACCCGGAACCGTCCCCGAGATTTATATCGAGAAGAATCAGATCGACATCATTTTCATCCAGAAATGCATAGCATTCCGCCGCACTGCAGACATATTTCGTACTGACCTCAAACATCTCGAAATATTCAGCCGTCATGTTGGCAAGCTCTTTTTCATCATCAACTATCAAACAATTATAGTGCATATTTTTCCCTTTTGTATTTGACATATCTATATATTATTGTATAATGAAATTGTGAAGTAGCCGGAAGGTGAATGAGCCTCACCCCATCTGGCGATTATAAACAGCTAAGAAAGCCGTCCGTTACTTGTCAGGTGTGGGACGGCTTTTCTTATGCCGTGTCCCATCACCACAAGTTAATGATAACACACCGCATATCATATTTCAAAAACATTCCTGTAAGCATTGTTAGCATGAAGTTATTAAACTAAATATAACGCCATAATGGTATATACAGGGTTCTGTCCCAAACTGTTCTCCGCTCTTTCTATTTTGCACAAAACAAGGTTTTGAATTATCACAGACTGCTCGAAACTCGCTTCGCTCAAACAGTCTCGCTTGTCTGGATAATTCTAAAACCATTGTTTTGGCAAAATTACGAAAGCTTCGCAATGTTTGGTTCAGAACCCTGTATACTCCATTATGGCTGTTTATCATAGAGTACTCACAGTTCTTTACACATAAAGTTATAAGAAAGAGACAGGTAGGTGTTTTCAAAGCGTTAGTGGAGGTTTCGTAGTTTTTCCAAAATGATGGTTATAGATTTTTCCAAAGAAGCGAGACTGTTTGAGCCGTAGGCGAGTTTCGAGCGCTTTGTGAAAAATCATAACCTCATTTTGTGAAAAACAGAAACCGTAACGCGTTTTGAAAATCACCTATCTGTCTCTCTCTTTTGATGTCATATATAAACTATAAGCATATTATGGCGTTATTATTCCTCCGTAATCATCTCCACAGGTCTGAGCTTCCTCACCTTAAGGCCCTCAGCTCCTGCCGTCAGCATAGCCACTGCCACGATCCCGATAACCGTTATCAGCATAAAGATCGGTGAGATATTAAATGTGACTTCCTTCATGGCAAATAGTGAAAATGCCGCTTTACATATTCCGCTGCCTGCTGTCTTGGCAAGAAGAGCTCCCAGGATTGTTCCGATCAGGATTGAAGGCATATTTGAAAGCATTATCTGTGTTGCAATACCGCCACTGGTCTGACCAAGTGCTTTGCTTATGCCCATATTTTTCCACTCACGACCTATCTTCGCTCTTATCACAAGAGACTCAACAAATATCACTATGAGTATTGTTATAATTACTATCAGTACATTAAGAAGCTTCATCGAAAGTGTAAGTGCGTCAATGGTACTCAGCATCATCTTTTGGCTGTCTGAGCATTTCAGGTTAAGCCCTTTTTCATCGGAAAGCTTATCAATTCCTGTCTTGATTTCATCAAATGATACATTATCATCTCCGTATATACAGTAGGTATATACCATCTCTCCGGGCACTATTCTCTTTGCCCCGTCTATTGTCATATAGATGGTTCGTCCCATTCTTTCCATTCTCTGATTGATGCCTACTACAATGTATTCTGCCTCTTTATCGGAAAACTTGATCGTAAGCACATCACCGACCTTAAGCCCCAAGTCCTTTGCCACACCTGAAGTGACCATAATTTCATTTTCCTTTTCCTGCGTTCTTCCCTCAAGAACGATGGTAGCATCTGTTTTATCCATATCATCAACAACATATGTGTAAATGCTCTCTTCCTTGTCACCTTTAACGGCAGTAGGCTCAAAGCCGGTCTGAACAAGTACATTTTTCACTCCCGGAACCGTTCCAAGGTCCTTTGCCAGGCTTGCATAGTCTGCTGAGTCTTCAGTGTTTACCGATACGGTCGGCATTTCAAAGCCCATGATCCTGACTAATGTTTTCGGACTGATTCCGAAGTTTTCATACATTCCGAAGCCAACCATTGTTGAGAT
>CACYCJ010000051.1 GCA_902772925.1 uncultured Lachnospiraceae bacterium | reverse complement strand
ACAGTCAGAACCGCCTTATCAATAGTTGCTTCTACACAATCTAAAACGCCTTCGTAATTACCATCTCCGTCTGCCTTATACCATACATAGTAGGTACCCGCATTTATTTTAGCGGGAATACTCTCTGAGAATTCAGTATCTTCGGGTGCGGTCTCGGCATCCTCACCGAGTGCGTAATACATTTTACCGCCCTCTTCCGCTGCCTGTCCGGCTGTCACAAGCTCCTGTGAACTTCCGTCATATGTAAGACTCTTTGCTTCGGGCGCCACTGCTGCTGCAGGAGCCTTCAAAATCTCAAATTCACCTTCGGTAAAATCAATTATATAATTATCGTTCGATTGAAGAGTTCCGATACCGATTTCATACTTACCGGCATTTTCACCCGATTCACGCTCAAGCTTTCCTTTAAGAACATCCTCAGCCTTTTCTCCTGCAACAAGACCTCCCACGATATATGTAAGCCGGGGATCATCTTCACCGAAAACCTTACTGAGATCATCTGCATCAACGATAAGCGTTGCCGGATCTATCTCCACTGTCTTATCTCCTGTGACCGTCTCATAATTATCGGCAGTCACCTGATAATAAACCGTATATGTACCCGCATCCGTAAAGACGGGGTTTTCATCATCAAGCTTATCAGCTTCAAGTCCGTATTTAACTGTTGCACCCGCGGGGGATGTCACGGTTACGGCTATCGAATGCTTCTTTCCATCATAGGTTCCTTCATAGCCTTCAGCTTCAACATCAATTTTCGCTGCCTTTATAACAGAAGTAATATCCTGTGGAGCTGTGTCATTATGGTTTTCATCACCGAAAACCTTGTACCATACCTTGTAGCTGTCTGCATTTACTCCCGAAGGAATTGTCGCACTGAATCTGTCATCAGCGGGTGCTTCTGTTTCATCCTTCTTTGCAAGAGCATAACGCAGCTCACCGCCCTTTGCCTTGCCCGGAGTTGCAAGAAAATGTGCCTCACCGTCAAATGTGCATTCTACGGCTTTAGGTACGGTATCAACAGTAGAATCCGCTTTTTTTATCGTAAATATAAGAACCTTTGTTCCTTTATAATTTCCTTTTCCGGTTACTATAACCTTAGCTGCATATCCTGCATTTACATTATCACTGTAGCTGAGTGTATAATCTGTACCTTCTACGAGCGTTGCAGCTCCTGCCGTTACAGTAACCTTCGGTGTTATTTCCAAGCCGGTATATTCAAATTCACTTTCGGATAATTCGGCATTAAAAGCACCTTCCTCGGCTTCTATATACCAGTTTTCATCAACACTGCCGGTAAAATTGCTGTCTTCTACGGCCGATACCGTTACCGTGTACTCTCCGACATCGGTTTTCTTAGTATCTCCCGACAATTCGTAACAATCTGAAGGAACTAAAGTTCCGTTCTCGGCATACACCTCGTTAATCTCGACTTCATGTTCCATACTTGCCGCATATGTATATGAATAATGCTTCAGTATAACACTATCGATATTTGCTTTTGCTATTTCCACCTCTATGGGGCCTGCAACATCCTTACCGGTATGACCCTCATCGCCTACATACTTGTACCAAACATAATAAGTACCTGCATCGGTTCCCTTAGGAACAACTTCGCTGAATTTATCTTCATCGGGTACTGTTTCCGGATCGGTTCCGAGAGCATAGAAAGGTGTAGCGCCTACTACCAGGGCTTCATATACAAGCTGCTGCTGTGTCCCGTCATATACCAGATCATCCACCGCCTCGGGATCAACGATAACATAGGACTCATCCTTCTTTATAGAGGCTGTCACACATACTGCCTCTGAATCTTCGTAGTTTGTATTACCTGCAGCCTTATACCATACATAGTATGTTCCCACATTCGTTTTTTCAGGTATAGTTGTGGAAAAATCAGTATCTTCAGGTACTGTCTTATCATCCGTTCCGAGTGCATATACCATTTTGCAGCCGGTTGTAGCGCGGCCTCTTGTAACAAGCTTCTGATCTCTTCCGTTAAAGGTAAGCTCGATAGCCTCCGGCTCATTTAACACTTCGGCAACAGCCTTTTCTACCGTTACCTCAACAGCTATATTCTTTATTGTCTTATGGTTTTTATCTAATGTGTAGTCGGCAAGGAAGCTGTTAACTCCGACATCACCTACATAATCATACTCATACTGCCATGACCATCCTTCGGGAAGCTCCACATCGGAGAGCTTGCTGCCGTAAACAGCCGTAAGACCTGTAGGAGCTGCCGGTGCTTCAGTATCCGCTTTTTCTATTTCAACAAAGATACTGCTTCCTTCCGAGGGAGTTGTACTATTGTGATTTTCATCTCCCACTGCCATGTAGTAAATCCTGTAAATACCGGCATCTACTGCTGTAGGAAGAGTTTCCTGCCACTTGCCTTCCTCCATACCGTTTACCTGATAATATACAGTACCTCCGATAGTAGCACCGGGTTTACTGAGAAGCTGTTTCTCCGTACCATCATATACCAGATCTTTATTCTTCACCGGTACTTCTATACCCATATTAGCCTTTTCAATGGTATAGGTTTTACTATAGTCTTTTTCGTCAATTTTATAATTATCGCTTGCATCTCCTTCAAGATATGCTTTTGCAGTATATGTTCCGGCATTTACGGGTTTTTCAACTTTTTTATTATTCGAATCATATACTGAAATATAAGGTGAGACATCATCTTTGTCCTTTTCCAGTATACCGTCTGTAATCTCTATATCAGGTTTTTTTACTCTTCCGTCATAGGTCGGTTTTTCCACATCTGTCCATTCGACGCTTACGGTACGCTCGTTAATGACTACCTTGGCACATTTTTCAAAATAATCATAAAATTCCTTATATACACATACCCAAACATAATATTCATCCGCATCGGTAAATTCGGGGTTTTTTTCAGAATAGGCATTCGGATCGGGAAGGGTCTTATCATCTTCTCCTATCGCATATTCAACATATGCACCCTCGGCCGCGCCGGAAAGAGTAAGATTTATGCTGTGAGCTTCTCCGTCATACTCGCCTTCGTAGTTTTCGAGTATAACCTCGTCATCTCCAAATTCTTTCGTATCCGAAAGGAAAACCCTGTCATAGGCTGAAAGATAAATGCTCTTACCATCTTCATCGGATTTTAATATTTTCCTTGCTTCTGTTTCATCTTCCCAATAACAGCGTTCTGTGAATAACTGATAAGGAAGCTCGTTTTCAGGGCTCACTGTTACACCGACAATACTTGAATAAAAACTGGAAGACTTCACATGAACATCTTTTCCGAGATAAAGATTTCCGGCAACCTTACGACTGTTTCCGGTATTCAGATTGATCGTAGGTGCATAGGCAAATTGAATATTGCCGCCTTCGTCAACATACACTCCATAGCCGGCATTTTCCGTTATGTCGGTTTGCCATAAAAGCATGCTTGCACCGTCGGCAACATAAATTCCGCCGCCCTCGCCGATACATTCATTATTACTTATCTCACCGGCATGCAGTTCACATGGAGAAACCTTTTTGTTAAAGCAGAACAGTCCGGCGCCGTTTTCCTCTGCATAATTATAGACAATTTTGCCGTTTTCCATTTTGAAGGTACCGGCATGTAATGAGCATCCTCCGCCTTTTGTTGCGAAGTTCTGAATTATGAGTCCGTCATTAAGAATAAATTCCGCACCGTCGGCAATGTACACACCACCACCGTCACATGCATCATTTTCGAGAATAGTTCCACCGTTCATTACAAAGGTTTTCGCATTATATACTCCGCCTCCGCAGCTGGTACTTTCCTCGTCGGGATCGCAGGTATTATCAAAAATTGTTCCGGCGTTAAGTGTTACTTTTCCGAAATTGGCAATACCGCCTCCCTGCGAACCGATATTATTACCGCCGGTTATTATTCCGCCGGTTACTTCTTTTTCCACACGAGAGCTATCGGTCCATTTATACTTTCCGGCATGCTCTGTATCAGGTTCGCTGTCATTTATTTCAAGCTCTGCTTTTTCGGATACCTTTATAACATATCCTTCAGCAGCTTCTTCAAATTGATTTCTGTCAATGACATGTCCGTTAAGATCAAGGGAAATAACACTTCCCGCGGGAACACAAAGCGGAATTTCAGCCGCATTTGCTTCAGGATCAAACACACAGTCGTCGGTCAGCTTTATGACGTCCTTTCCGCCTGCATTTAACGCATTATAAAGCTCAGACCAGTTATCTACCAAACATCCGTTAAACGATACTGAAGTAATAAATTTATAATCGCTGATAGTATTAATAAACTCGTTTTTACTTATTTCCTCCATTTTACTTCCGTGCGGATCTTCCTTATCAGCATAGATACTGATACGATTACCGACCGAAATCTCGGGTTCTTTCGGGGAAGCACAGTAAAAAGCCGTTCCCGGACTTGATATACTACCGCCGTTATAAGTAAATGCAGAATCACTATTACTGTTTTCCATCACAATTCCGGCATCCCAGTTTGCAATGGTTCCGTCATAATGATTATCCTCAATAATTCCGCTGTTCATGATAATTTCTCCATTGGGAGAATATATAGCACCCGGCATACCGTAGGTGTTCATGACTATTTTCGGAACGAATGTTGTTGATTTGTTCAGTTCCAAACGGCCATCGTTATAAATAACGCCGAAACAGCCTTTATTTTCCGAAAAGGTACCTCCGTTTATGATTACGGTTCCACCCATATTTGTGATAGCACCGCCTTCGCGTCTTCCGGTCTGGCTATTTCCACTGGAATTTCCACCGGTTATAATTCCGGTTCCGTTGGCACTGCTGTCATTTATTGTAAGCTTTCCGCCGGAAACATAGAAAACGCAGCCTTTATCAACGCCCTGTCCCGCTTCTTTTTCTCCAAGGCCTCTGTCAATAGTAAATCCGTTGAGGTCAACCGTTGTTTCAACACCGATCGGCACTTCAATATACCTGCTTTGAGTTGCACTGCTTGAATCACATATAATATCATCGATAAGCTTAATACTACCTCCGACATAACACGCATCAGAAAGCTCTTTCCATGTAGAAGCCTCCACGGTACTGCCTTCCGCTTTTACCCCTATGTTCGGACACATTCCGAGCACGAGAGCAAATGCAAGTGCAAAGGCTATAAGGCGCTTTACACCAATAGTTTTTAACCCTCTCTTCATAGATTTTCCTCCCTTAAAGTAATGCATTCATTCTTTTTTTGACCTGAATTATCAGTATCAACAGTTATCATACATTTTACAAAAAAAAAGCGGATAAAACAATGCTTTAATGCATTATTTATCCGTTTTTTTAAACGCATTTTACAGAATCTCATACATTTTTTCGGCATCCTCTTTTTTTGTGCTGTCGGTGATTGCCATTACCCTGACCTTCATAGCCTTATCACCGAAGCCGACCGTTATCTCATCACCGATTTTAACATCATAGGATGCCTTCACAGGCTTGCCGTTAACGCTTACTCTTCCTGCGGCGCAGGCATCACCGGCAACGGTCCTTCTTTTAATGATCCTTGATACCTTCAGGTATTTGTCTATCCTCATATATCATTTCCTTTCCACCTGCTGTAATTTCATACAACCGATATTCTAGATGCCCTAGCAAAAAAGAGAGTAAACCGCTCCGCGACTTACTCTCCTTTTAAAAATCTTATACGATCAGCTGATTAGTTTACAGCATCCTTAAGAGCCTTACCAGCCTTGAACTTAGGTGTCTTAGTAGCAGCTATTGTCATGGTCTCGCCGGTTCTGGGGTTACGTCCCTCTCTTGCGGTTCTCTCTGTTACTTCGAATGTACCGAAGCCAACAAGCTGAACCTTTCCGCCTGCCTTAAGCTCATCAGATACAACATCGATAAATGCCTTAACAGCATCCTCTGATTTAGCCTTTGAAAGACCTGTCTTAGCAGCAACTGCATCGATTAATTCACTCTTGTTCATTTTTTGTTTCCTCCTGTAAATTATATAGGTGATTCTTTCACCTCAATGAACTTCTCTAATGTTCCTTAACATTTATACTTTTTTCCGCGTCATTTGTCAAGTATTATATGGCCGTTTTCTTTTATAACCTTGATTACGGAATCCACCTTTTCTCTGCAGATACCTTCGTCCTCTGCCTCGACCATAACTCTGATAAGAGGTTCCGTACCCGATTCACGCACAAGTATCCTTCCGGAGTCTCCGAGCTCCTGTGTAACCTTATCAACTGCCTTCTTTACCTCGGGATCATTTTTTGCGGCAACCTTATCCTTTACTCTTACATTTTCGAGAACCTGGGGATATACGGTAAAGCCTTCGCAAAGCTCCGACATCTTCTTTTTCTGCGATATCATAACCTGCATCATTTTCAGAGATGTAAGTATTCCGTCACCGGTGGTTGCATACTTTGAAAATATAATATGACCGGACTGTTCTCCGCCGAGGATACAGTTATTCTTCATCATATATTCATATACATATTTATCGCCTACAGCCGTCTTTGCATAGTCAATGCCGAGCTCGTCAAATGCTTTATACAGGCCGAAGTTTGACATTACTGTAGTAACGACCGTGTTATTTACGAGGCTTCCCTTTTTCTTCAGATATTTTCCGTAGATATATAAAATGTGATCTCCGGTAACAACATTTCCTTTTTCATCAACACAGAGACATCTGTCGGCATCTCCGTCATACGCAAAGCCCACATCGAGTCCGTTATCCACAACAAATTTCTGAAGATTTTCAATGTGTGTTGAACCCGCATTAAGATTGATATTGGTTCCGTCAGGCTCCGCATTTATCACATAGGTTGTAGCTCCGAGTGCCTTGAATACGGAATTTGCTATATCCCACGCACTTCCGTTGGCACAGTCAAGTCCTACCTTGATATTTTTAAAGGAATGAACTCCGAGAGATATCAGATATCCCACATATCTGTTTCTTCCGGAAACATAATCCACGGTCTTTCCTACGCCTTCTCTTATGGCAAAGGGAAGCTCCTTCCAGCCTTTTCCGAAGAGCTGCAGCTTTCCGTCTATATAGTCCTCCACGAGAAGGATGGTATCCTCATCCATTTTCTCGCCCTGTCCGTTCAGAAGCTTGATACCGTTATCATAAAAAGGATTGTGGCTTGCGGATATCATTATTCCGCAATCAAATCCGTCCATTTTAGTCACATAAGCAACCGAGGGTGTAGTCGTAACATGCAAAAGATAAGCATCTGCTCCGGATGCGGTAATACCGCTAACGAGGCTGTACTCAAACATATAGCTCGATCTTCTCGTATCCTTTCCGATAACGATCCTTGCCTCATGGTCCACACCGTTTAACTTATGCAGCTCCGTATAGTACCAGCCTAAGAATCTGCCTATCTTATATGCGTGCTCAGCGGTAAGATCCACATTTGTCTCACCTCTGAACCCGTCAGTACCGAAATATTTTCCCATTTTCATGTCCTCCGTTTTTCATAATGTCCGCCGTGAATGAGCATCTACTCGCCGTCATCATAGTTCGTGTATACATCCTGGACATCATCATCCTCATCCAGAAGGTCAAGTATCCTCTGGATCTTTTTCTTATCTTCGTCTGAAGTAAGAGTTACATAGTTCTGAGGGATCATGGTAACATCGGCTTCCACCATGGGAATTCCTTCCTTCTCGAGACCTTCTCTTACAGCGGGGAAGCTTTCGGGATCGGTGATGATCTCATAGGAATCCTCTTCTTCGGAAAAATCCTCTGCTCCGAGGTCAAGCGCAAGCATCATAAGATCGTCCGCGGGAGTTTCACATTCCTCCTTGGAAATGATTATCTGGCCTTTCTCATCAAACATATATGAAACGCAGCCTGTTGTTCCTACATTTCCGCCGCCCTTTGTAAATGCGGCTCTTACATTTGACGCTGTCCTGTTTTTGTTGTCCGTAAGTGTTTTTACAATAATAGCCGTTCCTGCGGGGCCATAGCCTTCATAGGTATTGTAAACATAATTTACATTTCCAATGTCGCCGGCAGCCTTCTTGATTCCTCTTTCAATGGTATCATTGGGCATATTGTTTGCCTTTGCCTTTGCAATGACTGCACTAAGCTTGCTGTTGTTTGCAGGGTCTGCTCCGCCTTCCTTTACGGCAACTGCGATCTCTCGTCCGATAACGGTAAAGATCTTACCCTTTGCAGCATCATTTTTCTCCTTCTTGTGCTTGATATTTGCAAATTTTGAATGTCCTGACATAATCTCATCCTTTCATTATATTTGTTTTGTAAAAATCATTTATTTATACAAGCCGTCTTATTCTGACTACTTTTATAACATTATCCTTTACATCCAGGGGAGTAAATTCGTAGCCCCCGAACTCAACCTTTATCCTTTCACCCTTCTCGGGAAATCTTCCGTGGAGAAAGAAAATGAACCCGCTCAATGTCTCTATATCGTTTTCCGGGAATTCCAGATCCGGGATAAGCTCCTTCAGATCGTTCAGGCTCATAAGCCCGTCAACGATTATCTCGTCCTTGGATCTCATTTTGACCTGCTGCTCCTCGTCGTCGTGCTCATCCTGGATATTACCCACGATCTCTTCGATTATATCCTCGAGAGTGACAATTCCATCCGTCTGGCCGTACTCATCGATCACAACCGCCATGTGAAGCTTCTCAAACTGCATTTTTCGAAGAAGCTTTGAAATATCATAGGTAGGATGGACATACATCATATCCTCGACGATATCACCCACCTTCTTCGAAGGATCCTCCAGATAAGCTTTTACGAGATCCTTAAAATGAAGAATGCCGATAATATTATCGATATCCCCTTCATAAACGGGATATCTTGAATACGCTTCCTCCATGCATTCCTTCAAAGCATCGCCTATTACTGCGTCGCTGCTGAAGGCATATATCTTGTTTCGCGAGGTCATTATATCTCTGACATATTTATCGTCAAAGCCGAGGATGTTGGATATAAGCCTTACCTCATCCTTTTCGAGGATACCCTGTTCGTGTCCCTCTTCGACTATGGACAGTATCTCCTCTTCAACCTTGTCTTCTTTTTTTCTGAACATTTCAAAATCCTTTATTTCAGATAATTCAAAACACCGGCCACTTCGCCGTTTTTAATATAAACTCTGGGTACTCTTCTTGAAATGCGGCATGCCTGTTCATAATTGAAGCTCATTGCAGGCTCTGCAACCTCTTCGATTGGAATTTCGGCATCACCGTCTTTTCCGAAGAGGATAACCTCATCGCGAAGAGATGCCTCGGGAATGTCGGTAACATCGACCATAAACTGATCCATGCATACTCTTCCGAGTATGGGAGCATATTTGCCTCTGATGATAACTCTTCCTCTTCCCGACTGAGACCTCGGATATCCGTCGGCATAGCCTGCCGAAACCGTGGCTACCCTTGTTTCTCTATCGGTAACATATGTCCATCCGTAGCTGATACCCTTTCCCGCAGGAAGCTTCTTAATGTGTGTTATCCGGCTTTTTAAAGTCATTGCAGGATAGATTTTTACGCTTTTATCCATCTCCTCCGACGGATATAGCCCATATATTACTATTCCGAGCCTCATCATGTCAAACCCTTTCGAGTGAAGCTCCATTGCAGCCGCACTGTTATCACAGTGTTTATATTCAAAATGCATTCCTCCGTCTTCCATAGCTTTAACGAAGTCAGAGAAAAGCTCATACTGTTTCAATGCATCACTTTTATCTTCATAATCCGCTTTTGCAAAATGAGTAAATATACCCTCTATATAAAGGCCCTTAAGCTCCGAAAGCGAAAGAGCGGCCTTTTTTCCTTCCTCGTCGCATTGGAAGCCGATCCTTGACATTCCGCTGTCGACCTTAATGTGTATCTTTGCCTTTTTACCAAGCTCAAGCGCCTTATTTGAAAGAAGCTTTGCCTTATCGGCATCGTAAAATGCCATTGTTATATCATTTTCAACAGCCGTTTCGAAATCCTCTTCATCGGTATTTCCGAGTATAAGGATAGGCTTAACTATACCATTATTTCTAAGCTCGATTGCCTCATCTATCTCGGCAACCGCAAAATAATCCGCAAGGTCATCCATCTCCTTTGCTATCCTGACGGAACCGTGTCCGTAGGCATCCGCCTTTATAACAAGCAGTGTGCGCACGGACTTATCGTTAAGAGATTGTACGGTCATTATGTTTTTTCTGATATTATCTAAATTTATATCCGCTTCTATTCTGTTATACATTTATATGCCTCCGATATTCCCGCAAGTATATCACCTGCTATCATGCTGTTAATTCCAATTTTTGACGCAGCCGCATCACCTGCCGCTCCGTGAATGTAAACGCCGGCCACTGCCGCATTTTCGGGAGAAAGCCCTCTTCCCAGAAGTCCCGCTATTATTCCGGTCAGCACATCGCCTGAGCCGCCCGTTGCCATTCCGGGATTCCCGTTTGTATTTATATAGATTTTATCACTTTTTCCGGCAACTATGGTACGGGCATCCTTGAGGACCGTTATAACGCCGTGTTCTTCGGAATATTCCGAAGCCATCCGCAGTCTTCCTTCCTGAAGCTCTTTTACGATATCTTTCGTGATATCTTTTATGCTTTCTGTTTTTTTCTCAGCACTTTCCGTTTCGGAATACTCCTGTCCGGTGTACGCTTCTTCGAACCTGTCTCTTGCGATCAGTCTTGCCATTTCCAGCATATGTGGAGTGATTATAATATCCGGCGTTCCTGACGAATCCGTCATATCGCTCCGAATACCGGATTTTTTCGCTAAGGTCCGATGTTTAAAAACATCCTCCCTGAAGCCCGATATTATATTCAGCGCATCCGCATCAACCACAAGAGGGATTTCAGCATTTTTAATGATTTCTTCCACAAGCAGCTTTGAAAGGCCGCTCTTTCCCAGCCCCGGTCCTATAGCCGCTGATGTTGCCCATTCAAGGGATTCCTTCAGCCTTTTCATGGCGTCCGCCTCATCATAGGTGGTGATAAGCGCTTCGGGAAGAAGGATTGAAAGAGCCGTCCTGTTAGCTGCAGGAGTAAATATCTTCACCAGTCCTGCCCCTGCTCTATATGCCGCTGCCGCCGAAAGATATGCTGCGCCGCACATTTCCTCGCTTCCTGCTATGATGAGCACCCTGCCGTTGGTTCCTTTATTTGAGTTTACATCCTTTTGGGGAAGAATGCGTCTTACATCCTCCCTTGAAAGTCCGAAGCATTTCGGTCTTACAGCTTCATATGCCTCCGGAGAAAAGCCTATATCACACGTCCGGATATTTCCGGAGCATTTTCTTCCTTCTTTGAAAAGCATTCCTGTCTTTACACTTCCGAAGGTAACGGTATGATCCGCTCTGAAGGCAGTCCCCATCACACTTCCGCTTTCGCTGTTTATTCCGGAAGGGATATCTACGGCTACCTTTATCAGGCTGCTTTCGTTCATTTTTTCTATTATATCCGCATGAATACCGCCAACATCCCTGCTGAGTCCGACTCCGAAAACCGCATCGACCAGTACATCATAATCCTTCATCAGACTGCCGATGTCAAAGCTTGCATTATCACTTACATTATCGCCGGAATAAACGGGAACTCCGCAATCTACGGCTTTTTTGTATTGAGCCATGAAGGAATCCGTCTTCTTCGGAACCGCATTTATCAGATAAACCGCCGTTTCAAATCCTCTTTCCTTAAGGATCCTTGCGGCCGCAACTCCGTCTCCTCCGTTATTGCCGTTTTCACAGACAAACAGAGCCTTTAGAGGACAGCCCCTGCCCTCCGAAAGCTCTGCAATAAAATCAGCAACACAGCCCGCCGCATTTTCCATAAGGGAAATTCCGGGTATTCCGGTCACATTAATTGTAAACTTATCTATTTCCGATGCTTCTTTTCCTGTCAGGTATGAAAACATTCTTTCACTTCCTTACAAATTTAAGTGCCTGTAGCAGAAATTTGCTATCCGGCAGATCAGCTCTTCCTGAGATTCGAATCAAAAAGCTTATTAAAGCCCAACCAGTCTCCCTTTTCCTTAGTTCCTTCAAGTATCTCCGTGAAGGATTCAAGCTTTGCATCCGTATTATCGGCCATCGATAGCGCCACGGCTTCTATGATGGAAGGCTTCTTGGGAGATCCGTATTCAAGCTCACCGTGATGAGCGAGTATGCAGTGTACGAGCTCACTCTTTAACACCGGAGGGAAGCCTTCGATTGCATCAGCCCTTTCCTTAACCATAAATGCGCCCATGACAATGTGTCCCATAAGCTGTCCGTCATCCGTATAATCGTTGGTGGGGAAATCCGAAATCTCATCCACCTTGCCCACATCATGGAGAAGTGCCGCAGTAACAAGCAGATCCCTGTTTATAATGGGAAAGCTTCCGGCCAGATAATCACAGATTCCGGCAACCGAAAGAGAATGCTGCATCAGCCCTCCGACAAAGCTGTGATGAATAGCCTTTGCCGCGCTGTGGGATTTGAACTTGTGTATAAACTCCTTGTCATTTACGAAGAACTCCTGCAGAAGTGCCCTTAAGTGTTCCTCCTTTACGGTATCGACCATCTTAAGAAGCTCTGCATACATTTCCGAATTATTTCTTTCCGAAACCTTCATATAATCCGCCGGATCATATTCGCCTTCATCGGCAACCCGGACTCTTTTGATATTAAGCTGCAGGTTATCATTATAGGATGTTACAAATGCGTCGATATATATAAAATCGGATTTCTCAAAATGTGCTATCGCATTTGACAGTTCCCATATCTTTCCGTCTATCGTAGCGGTCTTATCCTGCAATGTAACGCTGTAATACGTCTTTCCGTTCTTGGTTGTGGCAACCGTCTTATTTTTGCAAAGATAAACTGCCGAGATATTTTCACCCTCGTGTAATGTTTTGATGTATTTCATTTATACCTTCCTCAGTATTATTATCAGTATTATTGTTACTCATAAATTTTCTTGAACTCTGTGTAGCCCTCTTTTTCAAGGCTCTCGATCTGATGGCCGAGATTCTTCTGCATGGGCTGGATGATGACGGTAGTTCCGTTTTTCCTGAGCTCTGATGCCTCCTTAAGGGCATTCATCCTTCCTTCGGGACTTACCTTTTTTCCTATAAGTATCGCTGTGCTTCCCTCAGGGAGCTTGAAGCCGTCCGTAAGCTCGTCCTTAAGAATGGTAATGATCCTTTCGAAGCCGATTGAAAATCCCACTGCCGGTGTATCCTGACCTGTGAACCGTCCGATCATCTTATCATATCTTCCGCCGCCTGCTATGGAGAAGTTGTAGCCGTCGATGGTCACCTCAAATATGGTTCCCGTGTAATAGCCCATTCCTCTTACAAGTGAAGGATCGAATACTATGCTTACTCCTTCGGGAACTACGGTTCTCGACTGCTTTATGATATCCTCGAGTGATGCGATCACATCCTCACTGATACAGCCTTCTCCTATTCCCGCCGCAAAGCTTCTCAGATCATTTTTCTTTGACTCACTGCCCGAAGAAGCGCTTTCATTATCATTACTTACCGCATAAAGTCCGAGATAATTATCGACCTTCGCCTCATCATAGCCGTTTTCGATAAGCTCCTTCTTTACGCCCTCAAAGCCTATCTTGTCAGCCTTATCAAGGCTTATAAGGAGCGGCTCCGTATCTTCCTCCGAGAAGCCTGCGGAGATTGCCGCTGCAGTAAGCAGTCTTCTGTCATTTACATGAACCGTAAAATCTCTGCCGCCGATAAGCTCGAAGATCTCCTTAAGCATATTTCCCGTTGCGGATATAAGTTCTATCTCAGCAAGCGCGGATGAGTCTCCGAGTATATCTATATCACATTGAGTGAACTGACGGAATCTTCCCTTCTGAGGCTTGTCGGCTCTCCACACATTTCCTATCTGAAGCGCCTTAAAGGGAGAAGGAAGAACATCCTTATTATTGGAATAATACCTTGCAAGAGGAAGCGTAAGATCGTACCTCAGACCGAAGTCTGCAAGCTCGCCCTGCTTTTCGAGTGCGCGCCCGAGATCCGCTCCTCTCTTCATTACTTTGAAAATGAGCTTTTCATTATCTCCGCCCTGCTTTGAAGTAAGATTCTCTATATGCTCCATTACAGGCGTTTCTATCTCCATAAATCCGCTTCCCGAATACGCTTCTCTGATCATACCGGATACCTTCTGTCTGAGTCTCATATCGGAAGGAAGCATATCGCACATTCCCTTTACGGGTGTCTTTGTAAGTGACATATCAAACTCCTAAATTCTAAAATTATCTTTCATTTGTCACAGAGATACGAAATGCTCTGTAAACATACTCTGTGTTTTCAACAAAAAATTATTATACTATCACTTCATAAGGCTTTGCAAGGAATAATTTATCTTCGTCTTTCCTTGAAAAAGCACCTCAAATAATGATACAATAGCATTCACTTAACATAACATTCGAAGGAAAGGAGCGAAGATGATTCATATAGGAGTTCTATATAATGTAGAATGAAACTACATGAAAATAAACGGAGGTAAAAAAATGAAAGCAGCAGTGATAATGGGTTCCACCAGTGACCTTGAAAAGGTTGAACCCGCAGTAAAGATACTTAAGGAACATAATGTAGAGGTTAAGGTAAGATGCCTGTCCGCTCACAGAGCTCACAAGGCTCTCGCCGCATTTGTTGATGAATGCAATAGTGACGGAACAAGTGTCATCATAACGGCGGCAGGAATGGCTGCTGCCCTTCCCGGTGTTGTCGCATCGATGACCGTTATCCCCGTAATCGGAGTTCCCCTTTCGGGATCGGTACTCGACGGAACGGATGCACTTTATTCGATAGTTCAGATGCCCCCCGGAATTCCCGTTGCGACAGTTGCAATAAACGGAGGCAAAAATGCGGCTCATCTCGCACTTCAGATCCTCGCATTATCAAATCCCGAGTTAAGAGATACTCTGTGGAATGAAAGAAAGGAAATGGAGGCTGCAGCCGAGAAGGCAAACAGTGAAGTTATAAGCCGTTTTGAATAATTTTGAAAAAATAAAAAAATAATTACTTTTTCATGCAACAGCTTCTATATCACTTGCCACTTACATATCAGAAGCGCTTTTTTGATAGAAATTTTTAAGAATGCAAAAAAGAAAGGAACCACTACTATGAAAAAGAAAATTATACTTCCCGTTTTATTAACAGGCATTATGCTCCTTTCCGCCGGCTGCGGAAAGAAAGCCGATAGTTTTAACAAGCTTGAAACGGCAGACCGCGAATATTATCAAAACTACAATGCAGTTTCCGGAAACAGCGGCTACGGCTATACATCCGGTGTCGATGTGGCTGCAGGTGACGAAGCTTACTATGATGAATACGCTGATGAAGGCGATTATTACGAAGAGACCACCGAATACGCGGCAAGAGATGTTGAAGATGTTGAACCTGTTGACGATCAGGGTGATTCCGAAAAAGGCGCTATCGGGAAAGGAAACAGCGTAAAGCTGAATACCGATATGCTGGTCTACAGAGGAAACATCAACATTGAGACTAAGGATTTTGATGCCGAAAAGCAGAAGATCAAGGATTATGTTGCTGAAAAGGGCGGCATTATCGAAGAAGAAAACTCCGTATCCGGCTCTTATTACAACACCTCAAGAAAATCCTACAACGCAACGATAAGAATCCCCTCTGAGCAGTTTAATGATATAATGAGCGGGATCGAGGGCTTCGGAAATGTGGTTTCAAGCTCCTCAAGCGTTGAAAATATGTCCAAGCAGTATGAATACAACAACCGTCAGATTGACATTCTGAAGGCTAAGCAGGAAGCTTACATTACAGCGCTCGCTTCCATTACCGATCCGGTTGACATGGCAAATGTTGAAGCATCTCTTGCTGAAATCCAGCAGCAGATTCTTTATCTCAGCCAGCAGCAGTCGGACATCGAAACAGATGTAGCTTATTCATATGTATATGTAAACATAACCGAAGTAGTTAACTTCACTACTCCCGAACCCGAATATGAAAAAGGTTTCTTCGGAACTATGAAGGAAGCAATCGATGAAATGGGCGAAAACGCATTTAACTTCTTCGTACAAGGGCTTCTCTACTTCGTTATAAGCAATCTTCCCATACTCATCTTCTGGGGAATCATAATAGCTGCAGCCATCTTTATCATCAGACTGATAATCAAGAAAAGAGCAGCAAGGGGCAGAAAGACCAGACTCAGCCGCAAGGAAAAACGCGAGATCAAGAATGTTAAGAAGTTCGCTATGATGCAGAACGAATACAATCAGGCACTTAAGGAAGCCGAGGAAGCTTCTTCAGAAAAAGCCGGAAAAGACGAAGATGCATCAAATGAAGATGCAGCAGATGAAACTGCAGCAAATGAAGCTTCGAAGGAAGAATAGTACGAAAGCAACAGTTGACAAATAACAAATAGAGATACAGGCAGGTATTTTTCAAAGCACATAGCTGTAAGCTTTGAAAAACACCTGCCTGTATCTCGTTTTACTGTCCATCAGTAAACATGTGACAGGGAACAGTCCCCTGTTCATCAGAGAAAATGTGACAGAGAACCGTCTCCTGTTCATCAGAGAAAATGTGACAGAGAACAGTCCCCTGTT
>CACYCJ010000050.1 GCA_902772925.1 uncultured Lachnospiraceae bacterium | reverse complement strand
TCGGTTAATTTTTTCAAGCTGTCGGCAACTGCCTTTTTCGTAAGATTTGATTCTGACATAGCAGGTCTCCTTGGTTATTATTTTGTTGTATTTCATCTTAAAGTGATTTGTATTTGCTGTAAATTATTATAAAACGTTTTTACCAAAAAACAATAATAAGATGACAGAATAACCGCTCCCGTGTCATCAAAACAAAACAATGGTATAATTCTCCGATTTGTGTTATATTTAGTTCAGTTTTTTAATGGCATAAAGCAGTGCCCGTAAAGGAGGAAATAATGATTACATTTAAGATAGGTATCATAGGTGCCGGAAATATTGCTCATACCGTAGCCGATACCATTACAAAGCTTGAGGGCTTTGATATTGCTGCAGTTGCGGCAAGAGATCTTGACAGAGCAAAGGATTTCGCTGCGGAATTTAACATTCCCGCCGCATACGGCTCATACGATGAGCTTTTTCATGACGATAATGTAGAGCTGGTTTACATTTCCACCGTAAACTCTACACATTTCGAGCTTGCAAAGGCGTGTCTCGAAGCAGGAAAGCCCTGTCTGGTTGAGAAACCTTTTACCTGTAACTTTAATACTGCAAAGGAGCTTATAGATCTTTCCGTAAAGAAACAGCTTTTCTGCGGTGAAGCAATGTGGACATCCTTTACTCCCATGATGCTGATCGTCAAGGATGCGATAGAAAAGAAGGTAGTGGGAGATGTAAGATATATAACAGCCAATTTCGGCGTGGATCTTAAGGGCGTTGACAGGATAACCAACCCCGAGCTAGGAGGCGGCGTGCTTCTCGATCTCGGAATCTATCCGTTGACAGCGGTTTTCAAGCTTATGGGAAGCATTCCGGTTTCAATGGCATCATCCTGTGTCAAGGTTGATACCGGGGTTGATATCATTGATACCGTAAGCATGAACTTCCCCAACGGCCGTCTTGCAACCATCATGGCGACCGGCACATATAACAGTGATAACAAATGTGTCATCTACGGAACACTCGCCCGTCTTGAGATCGATGATATAAACAATCCTCAGAAGATTACTCTTTATAACAATAAAAATGAAGCGGTTCAGACCATAAATGTGCCCGAAAAGCAGATTTCAGGCTATGAGTATGAATTCATTGAGGCCCGCCGTGCCGTTATTACCGGCAAGCTGCAGTGCTATCAGCACACATTCGATGACATTCTCAACTTTATGTCAACTGCCGATCTGCTCAGAGTTCAGTGGAAGACAACACTTCCTCTTCCCGGTGAACCGACAGAAGCCGACATAAAACAGAGAGCTGAAATGCAGAGAAAAAACTTTGAAGCAATGCAGAAGAAAAAGGCTGAAGAAAGCGAATAAAAAATGTGACAGTGAATCGTCTCCTGTCACACGAGGAAGAAAATGTCAAAGGAAAAAAGGCTGATCGCCTTATGTACATCCCGTGTTTATGAACCTCAGATCCACGGGTTTATCGTAAAACTGAATGAACGATTAAGAAAGATCGGGGCTTCGCTACTTATCTTCTCCATTAACTCCGATATTTACTGGGAAGAGCATCGTCAGGCAACGGAAAAGTATGTTTTTGATCTTATTCCGTACGAAGATATCGATGCCGTCATCATTATGGATGAAAAGATAAAGAGCCGTCTGATTGCGGAAAAGATCATAAATTCTGCCCGCAGATATGATATTCCCGTAGTAATCTCCGACGGATACTACGAGGGTGCATCCTGCATCAACTTCGCCTATGAAGACGGCTTTGAGCAGGTTGTCCGCCATGTCATTGAGTTTCACAAGGCTAAAAAGCCTCATATCATGGCCGGTCATCCCGATAATGAATTCAGTAACAAAAGGATAGCTGTCTTCAAAAAAGTGCTTGCCGAAAATGGCATTCCCTTTGATGACAGCATGGTCAGCTACGGCTATTTTTGGGCGGAGCCCTGTATAGTCGCAACAAAAAAGCTCCTGGAAAGAAAGGAGCTTCCGGATGCCATTATATGTGCAAACGATATAATGGCGGTTACGGTTTCGGAAATGCTTTCATCTCTCGGAATTAAAGTCCCCGATGACATTATCGTCAGCGGCTTTGATGGAAATGACGAGATTTATTTTAATGATCCCAAGATCACGACCGCTTCCTGCGATCTTCTAAGGCTCGCCGATAAGACCTATGAGCTTCTTACGGATGTGCTAAACGGAAAGCCCGGTCATAATGTGATGATAATGCCTAAATTCATTGCAAATGAGTCCTGCGGCTGTCCCGAGCATACCGAAAATCCCCAGATTCTTCGTGACTGGTTTAAGGAAAGCTTTGCCAGAAACAATAATGATAATCGAATACTTCAGCAGGTGGCTTCGTCAATGCAGCTGTCCGAAACTCCGGGAGAGCTTGCATCGAGTCTCGAATCTGATAAGAGCCGTGATCTTCTTGTCGTAATAGACAGAAAATGCTTTGATGCCAAGACCAACTATTTTACGGATACCTCCGGTGAAAACGAGCCCAAGGAATTCGTAATGATATATGATGCTGATCACAATGAGGATTATAAGAAGGATACCTACAAGCTTCCTCCTCATGAAGAGCATCATGTGGAAAATGTATTTTCGCCGCCGTTTAGGGACAGGATCCTTGAACTGACCGAAAGCGGTTATCCGATAATCTTCAATTCCCTTGATTTCATGAACCGCTCCTTCGGATTCATCGCATTCTATTTCAGGGATTACCAGATAGCAAATTATTCAAATACAATGAGCGCCACAAATTCCATCAGTATAGGTATCGGCGGTTATATCAATCTGCAGTATCAGAGAAATCTTCTTTATAAGATGGATGAAATGTACCGTCACGATTCACTTACCGGTCTTTATAACCGTATAGGATTTCACCGGTATTTCAGCAAGCTGCTTGATGATCCGGGGATGGACGGAAAGCGCATTACCATTATCATGTCGGATCTTGACGGTCTGAAATTTATCAATGATAACTACGGTCATGCCGAAGGTGATAATGCGATTGCTACCGTTGCGAAGGCCGTATCCACATCAGTTCCTTCCGGAAGCATTACAACCCGATTCGGCGGTGACGAGATATTCTCCGTCATCCCCTTCGAATGCAATCCCGATAAGGTGATGCAGAGCATTGATGCTTATCTTGAAAATTACAATCAAAGCTCCGAGCTTCCCTACAGCGTTTCCGCAAGCTCGGGTTATATAGTATCGAAGATCAGTAAGGATTTCGATATAGTACAGGCTATCCGTCACGCGGACGAAAGAATGTACGCAAATAAAAACAGAAAATACAGCCTTGAAAAATCTCTTGATTCACAGGGCTTTCACGAAAAAAGAGCCGAGGAGCTTATCTCAAAGCTTTCTCTCGAGCAGAAAATGGATCTTCTTTACGGTTCAAACGAGAAAAAAGCTGCTCTCGGTATGAGATTCTATGATTTTTGCGGCGAGGCATCTCACGGAGTACAGGCGAGACATGACCAGAGCTTTGACTACGGAACTCCCGTTTGTACGACCGTATTTCCCAATCCCATCGGTATGGCTGCTTCATTTGATAAAGAAATGATGCAACGTATCGGTGACACAGTCGGTACCGAAATGCGAAGCCTTCTTAATGAAGGACTGCATGGCTGCGCCCTTGCGTTTGCTCCCACCGTCGATATGGAAAGAGACCCGAGATGGGGCAGAAACGAGGAGGGCTACGGAGAGGATCCCTACCTTGCATCCCGAATGGCAGGCGAATACATTCTCGGAATGGCAGGCGATGACAGGAGATTCATTCGCTGTGGTGCCACTCTTAAGCATTTTTACGGGAACAATAATGAAAATACAAGGTACTCTGCGAATGCGGTTATTCCGGAGGATCTGAAAAAGGAATACTATCTCCGCGTATTTGAGGAGATAATCGAATATGCTCATCCCGTTTCGCTTATGACCTCGTACAATAAGATAAACGGCGTTTCCGCCGCATTTAACTCCGAGGTAAGTGAGTTTGTCAGAAAACGCGGGGTTCCGTTTATAATTTCAGACGCATTTTCCATTGCCTATGCTGCGGATCTGCACGGAACCGTGAAGGATTTTAAGGAAGCCTTGAAAAAAGCTCTGGAATCCGGTGTTGACGGCTTCCTTGAAAATCAGGAAATCGAAAGAGTCGCTCTTGAGGAGGCGCTTTCGGAGGGGCTTATCAAGGAGGAAACTCTTGATAAAGCTCTGATCCACAGGACGCTGCTTTATTCAATGCTAGGACTTATGGATGAGGATCTTGAAGAAGATAATTCCTCAAGATATTTCCCGAAGGATATCTATAATCTGAGCAGGGTAGATACGCATTTTTCAAGAGATCTTGCGAGGGATGCTGCCGTAAAGTCAATGGTTCTTCTTAAGAATGAAAATATGCTTCCGATCAAGACCTCAAGCAGGGCATTTCTTTTCGGCCCCTTTGCTGACAGATGCCCTAAGGACTGGTACGGCGGAGTTTCATCACATGATGTAACTGTAGCAGAGGCATGCGTGCTCAATGCCTATTCCCTTATGCCCTGCGTAAGGATAAAACTCGGTGAAAAATATGCTGCTATAAAAGACGGCATGATATACCCTGTCGATATCGAAAATGCCGAAACCTTCCGGATCATGCTCTGGGATGATTCCCGTATCACCATCCGGTCCGAATCCACAGGCAAGCTGCTTACCGCAAGAGCACCGGAAAGTAATTTTGTAAATGATCTTACCATCCCCGATAAGCTTACGCTTTATGCAGCAGCCGACGAGGCATTCAGCTGGTTCGCCGGCGAGGCATTTCAGCTGACGGATGAAAAGGGAGAAATAATACATTTTAATGATGATAACGCTCTTTGCTTCTGGGAAGATGCCCGTATCTGCGGAATTCGCGGCATCGGAGGGGACTTGAGTCTTACCTTTGAAACGGTTTCCGATGTGAGTCTTGAAATCGAACAGGCTGTTTACAGAGAAAATATTCCTACGGACGGTGAGATCATAGCCTGCTTCGGTCTTCATCCCATCGTAAACTGCAAGGAAGAAAGGGATCGAGACAGCATTGAATTTCCTCCGTTCCAGCGCGCGACCTTGAGATGTCTCAGGGAAAGCTTCGAAAATATTACCCTGATACTTTTTGCAAATGCGCCCGTAGCGATTTC
>CACYCJ010000049.1 GCA_902772925.1 uncultured Lachnospiraceae bacterium | reverse complement strand
TATCATACTTATATCATACTCAGCCGGCACATGACTTACTATCCACTGAATTCAAGTCTCGCCCTGCTTACGCTCTGCTTAAAGGCGGGGCAACTCTATCTGAGATATAACTCAGTATAACAAGAAAGCATTCCCACACTATCTAAAAACAACCACAGGGTCATGCCCTGTGGTGTATTATTCGTATTAGGTCCGCTTCGCATCGCTATAATCCGGCACTTTGTGCCGTATCAGGCGTCCCGTGTCCTCGCTTTGCTCGGATTCAAGGCATCCTCCCACTTCGTGGGCCCCTCCTTAAACCCGGCACATAGCAATGCCTATTCCTCTTAATATTCTTCTTCATAATATTCTTCTTCATATTCATCCTCCGGCGGGAACTCCTCGTCGGGATACTGGCCTGAGTAGGGTGAATCGGTCTCCGAACCGGGCGCGTCACTGAATGCGTCCTCGGTAGTAGCAAGGATTGCCGTATCGATGGCCCTGAAGTCGGAATCGCTTATATAAAATGAATTTTCATTTGAAAGTATCCTGAGCGTAAGATTGATTGGCTCCTTGTATTCCATGTGATCGCATGCTTCAAAGAGAATGTCAATTATACCGCTCGCAAATTCACTTTCATATTCATCCTGTGTATACTCTACAAATTCGCCCGACTGCGCTCTTGCATTAAAATCATTGATATATGCGTCAACATCCGGTGCCGTCTGGTTCAGGATATTAATAGGAAATATTTTTATGTTAACATAATATATTCCACTGTCCTTATGAGAGGGACTGACCTCATATTTCGCCTTCGAATAGATTTTCTTTGCCAGTTCTACCATTTTAGGTGCAAGCTCATGGTCCGAAGAAATATTAAAATCATAGTAGGTATTAAGGTTGTCTGCCAGCCTCGTCATATTTTGAAGATAGAGAGCCTCCGCCTCTGTTTCATCGGCGCCGGTAGCCTTGATATACTCATCTGAAATACCGAGATAATTGGCCGCGATCAGACTCTCGACATAAAACTTATATTTACCGGATTCACCGAATGTGCATCCGGTCAGCGATAAGGCGAGCACCAAAACCAATGCAGCTGCTTTACCTTTAAAGCCTGTCTTCATATAATTCCTCCGTTTATAAATCACCGATATACCGATTGATATCCGATCCATCCCCGCGGCACTACTCCCGCGAATCTGTTTCCATCCCCGCGGTACTACTCCCGCGAATCTGTTTCCATCCCCACGGTACTACTCCTGCGAATCTGTTTCCGTAGCCGGATTAGTGCTGACTCCATCCCCGGACGTTGCGATGATATTAGCGTCTATCGCCCTGAGATCAGAGTCACTGATATAAAATGAATCTTCATTTGAAACGATCATAATGCTCAGCTTGACAGGTTCCTTATATTCCATGCTGTCGCACGCATTAAGGAGTATATCCAGAATGCCGCTTGCAAACTCGCTTTCATAAGCATCCTGTGTATAATCATTATATTCCCCGTTTTGAACCCGCTGATTGAAATCATTTATATATGCATCCACCTCGGGTACGGTCTGATTCAGTATATTAATGGGATATATAGTTATGTCAACATAATTTGCCCCGGCTTCGGTATGAACATCACCAACCTCATACTTCGCCTTCGAATAGATCTTCTTCGAAAGATCCGTCAGCTTGTTATAAAGCTCATGATCGGAATTAATGCTAAAGCCGTAGTAGTTATTGATATTCTCGGAAAGACGAATTACATTTTGAAGATAAAGCACTCCCGCCTCTGACTTATCAGCTCCCGTAGCCTTTATATATTCATCCGGAATACCGAGATAGTTTGCACTGACAATACCTTCAACATAATATTTATATTTTCCGGATTCACCGAATGTGCATCCTGCCAGTGATAAGACAAGCACCAGTAAAAGTGCGATTACTTTGCCTTTATGGCCAAGCTTCATAAAAGTCCTCCGTTCCATTAAAAGTGCGGCATTTTTATGTAAATGCGACACCGATAAGCAATTTTAGATAAACACGAGAAGTATAACATAAAATGATTTTCCATACAATCACCATTTATTTCGTGTACACTTTCGTTCTAAACTATTTATTTCATGTACACTTTCGTATAAACCATTTATTTCGGGTACGCCGCCAGGCACTCTTAATGAAATAGGGGATGCACCGCAATGGCACATCCCCATTTCTTTACGAGGAGGGTTTAATGTTATGGAACATTCTTATTATCATCAATCAATAGCTATATACTGCTTATCTTCTACCTCTTTCTTTTCTTCGATCTTAGGAATGCTTATCGTAAGAATTCCATTCTTGAATGCGGCAGAGATATCTTCCTTCTTCACATCATTTCCTACATAGAAGCTTCTGACCATCTTGCCGTAAAATCTTTCACGGCGAATGTATTTTCCATCAGGCTTCTTAGCGCTGCCCTTTGCCTTGACCTCGGTTGAAGCTTTTGCATCAGCTTCACCGGAAACATTTTCATCTCCGGCAGTCTCTTCTGCACCTTCGCCTGCTCCGTCAGCTTCCGATTCGGTGCCTGCACTACCGGCTGCTTCAGCATTTCCGTAGGAAGTCTCATTTGTCTTCTCAGCTTCAACCTTCAGGTATCCGTCATCAAGCTCTATCTTGATATCCTTTTTATCATATCCGGGAACCTCCATATCGAGAACATACTTATCATCCAATTCCCTTACATCGGTTACCATGGTTCCAAGTCTCGGAACTGCAGGCACTCTGCGGGAATGTCCCTGCGCATTTGCCTGTTTTCTCTGAGGCTTATCAAAGGGGAAACTAAACATTTCATCAAAATCATCAAAAAGATCATCTACAAAATCATCATTAAATAAACTCGGGTAATACATAATACTCGCTCCTTTCATATATGGCCGATTGGGGTCGATTAAAATATAATTATCAGTTAATCACTCATCAGTTAATCTCAATGGTTCCTTTTTCCGGAACATGCTTGGAAACCTTGGGAATGTTCAGCTTAAGAACTCCGTTTTTAAAGCTTCCTGTGATATCATCCTGATGCAGCTTCTTGCCTATATAAAAGCTTCTGGAATATTTACCGCTATATCTCTCGCTTCTTATCAGCCTGCCTTCCTTTTCCTCGGACTTCTTATTAAGCTCGGCAGTTATTACAAGATATCCGTCTTCGAGATATGTTTTAATGTCCTCCTTCTCGCATCCGGGAAGATCAACCTCCAGGATATAAGAATCATTTTTTTCAATTACATCACTTTTCATGAGTGAGGGTTTTCTTGATACTAACATAACGATCATCCTTTCCGGTATTATTTGAACATGAACAGCTTCCTTTGCATCTCATTTGCTGTTCTTTTCCTTTGATGACTATGTTATAACACTTTTATTAGCACTCGTCAAGGGTGAGTGCTAATAAATTTTGTGAATTTTTTGTGACCGTATAAGAAAGGACTGCGACTTTCGACGCAGCCCTTTTTTAGTACAGGGAGGAGTATTATGGTTTTTTACCATTACAATGACATTTCGCACAGCTGCCCGCCATAGGACAGCCAATGCATTTTCTGCCTTTTTTCTTTTCCTTATATATGTAGATGACTGCCCCGACTACCATCAAAACAATCACTGCTACCGCAATTATGTTAACCATATCATCATCTCCGTGTGACAGGAACGGTTCTCCGTCACATTATTATGCAGCTTTAAGACTGTACTGCGCTACCATTTTCTTCTTATTGTTAAGGATTATTCCGGTAATTATTGCCGCAAAGCCTATTACGGCGATAAGTCCGCCTACAAATCCGGCTCCGAGTGTTCCCGTGGTAATGAGCGTTCCGATCTGGTAAACAAGGAAGCCTATCGTGTAGCCTGTGGCAAGCTGGAGACCTATCGCTCCCCACAGCCACTTGGCTGATTTCATTTCCGAATTCATTGCTCCGAGCGCAGCGAAGCACGGCGGCGTATAAAGATTGAACATAAGATATGCGAGTGCCGCTACCTTTGTGATTCCGATAACGGTTGCCACTGCATTTCCTTCACCGACAAGCTCCAGCTCATCAGGATCTACAAGATTGGTTATAGCATACACCGTTGCAATGGTTCCTACAACATTTTCTTTCGCTATAAACCCGGTGATAGCTGCTGCTGCAAGCTGCCATGCGGCCACACCTACTATGGGAACGAGAAGTACCGAGAAGGGTCCTGCTACAGATGCAAGTATGGATGTATCCTCCATCCCTTCCTCAACTGCTTCAAATTTCCAGTTAAATGCCTGCATTATCTGTACTACCGTATTACAAACCAGGATAACGGTTCCGGCTTTTACTATATATGCCTTTCCACGCTCAAGCATGGACTTTAATGCAAATTTAAGGCTCGGTGCCTTATATTCCGGAAGCTCTATAATAAAGAAG